>NZ_WNXE01000152.1:0-2344 GCF_010993615.1 Arhodomonas sp. KWT
GTGGGAGAAGGGCAGCTACGTCCACCTCACTGCCTACGACGACTACTGGCAGGACGGTCGCCCGTACCTGGACGACATCTACTTCCGCATCATCCCGGACGCCGCCTCGCGGGCGCTGGCGATGGAGACCGGTGACGCCGACATCAGCCAGTTCGGCAACATCGAGCCCTTCGACGTGCCGCGGCTCTCCAAGCTGCCGAACCTCGAGCTGACCACCAAGGGCTACGAGATGTTCGCGCCCATGGCGTGGATCGAGATGAACACCCGCAAGCCGCCGCTCAACGACCGGCGCTTCCGGCAGGCGATCATGTACGCCCTCGACCGCGAGTTCATCCGCGACAACATCTTCTTCGGCCTCGGCCGTGTCGCCACCGGCCCGATCAACTCGGTGACCACCCAGTACACGCCGGACGTCCAGAAGTACCCCCACGACCCGGAGAAGGCCAAGGCGCTGCTCGACGACATGGGCCTCGAGCCCGGCTCGGACGGCGTGCGTGCCAACGTGGAGTTCCTGGTCATGCCCTACGGCGAGGTCTGGACGCGACTGGCCGAGTACATCAAGCAGGCCATGGGCAAGGTGGGCGTGCAGGTCACGCTGCGTAGCACCGACAGCGCGGGCTGGGCACAGCAGCTCTCGAACTGGGACTACCAGATGACCAACGACTACGTCTATCAGTACGGCCACCCGGCCCTGGGCGTCGCCCGTACCTACATCTCGGACAACATCCGCAAGGGCGTGCTGTTCTCCAACACCATGGGCTACTCCAACGAGAAGGTGGACGAGCTCTTCGCCAAGGCGGCGGTGGAGAACGACGACGCCAAGCGCGAGCAGATGTACGCCGAGGTGCAGAAGATCCTGGCGAAGGACGTCCCGGTGGCCTGGCTGCTGGAGATGGAGTTCCCGACCCTGCTCAACAAGCGCGTCCACAACGCCGTGACCACCGCGATCGGCACGTCGGACAACTTTGCTGACGTCTGGGTGGAGCCGAAGCAGTAGCCATCCGGCAATCCCGGTCCGGGCCCGGGGCAGCCGCCCCGGCCCGGACCCCGAACGGGACCTTAGCGAATGGGCAAGATCGTATCCTTCCTCGGGCGACGGTTGGTGAAGAGCCTTTTCATCCTCCTCGCCATCGTGCTGATCAACTTCTCGCTGATCCGCGCCGCCCCCGGGGACCCGGCACTCGTGATCGCCGGCCAGAGCGGCGCATCCGATCCGCAATACATCGAGCAGCTGCGTGAGAAGTTCCATCTCGACGAGCCGCTGCCGCAGCAGCTGTGGACCTACGTCACCGACGTGGCCACCGGCGACCTGGGCTACTCCTACCGCCAGCAGCGCCCGGTCTGGGACCTCATCGCCGAGCGCCTGCCGGCCACCCTGCTGCTCACGGGCATCGCCTACGTCTTCTCCCTCGGGATGGGGCTGTTGCTCGGCACCCTGGCCGCCGTCAAGGTCGGCCGATGGTCTGACACGGCCATAACCACCATCGCCCTGCTCGCCTACGCCACGCCGCTGTACTGGATAGGACTGATGATGATCCTGCTGTTCAGCGTCCAGCTCGGGTGGCTGCCGGCCTTCGGCTACCAGTCGGTGGGCGCGGGGCTGACGGGCTTCGACCACTTCCTCGACGTGGTCGCGCACCTGGTGATGCCGGTGCTCACCCTGGGGCTGTTCTACATGGCGGTCTACGCCCGGCTGACGCGCTCATCGATCCTCGAGGTCCGCGATATGGACTTCGTGAAGACCGCGCGCGCCAAGGGCCTGCAGGAGCGCCGCGTGGTGGTGCGCCACGTCCTGCGCAACGCCGTGCTCCCGGTGATCACCTTCGCCGGCATCCAGGCGGGCTATCTCATCGGCGGCTCCATCCTCGTGGAGACCGTGTTCGCCTGGCCCGGCGTCGGCCGGCTCGCCTTCGACGCGCTGCTGCAGCGCGACTACCAGGTGCTGCTCGGCATCTTCGTGATCACGTCGATCATGGTGCTGGTGTTCAACATCATCACCGACCTCGTCTACACACTCATCGACCCGCGCATCGAGGTGAGCTGATGAGCCGAGAATTCTGGAAGGCCTTCGCGCGCAACCGCGGCGCGATCATCGGCCTGATCATCCTGGCCGGCGTGGTGTTCCTCGCACTGTTCGCCGACCTCCTCTACCCCACCAGCCCGTGGGACATGGTCACCCGGCCGTTCGCGCCGCCGCTGACCTCCGGCACGCTCATGGGCTCGGACACCCTCGGCCGGGACATCGCCTCCGGCGTCGCCCACGGAGCCCGGGTGTCACTGCTCATCGGCCTGATCTCCACCGCCGCGGCGCTGTTCATCGGGGTGACGCTGGGCGCGCTCGCCG
>NZ_WNXE01000152.1:2442-4163 GCF_010993615.1 Arhodomonas sp. KWT
GCCCGGGTGTCACTGCTCATCGGCCTGATCTCCACCGCCGCGGCGCTGTTCATCGGGGTGACGCTGGGCGCGCTCGCCGGCTTCTACGGTGGCCGCGTGGACGACGCGATCATGCGCTTCACGGAGCTGTTCCAGACCATCCCGAACTTCGTGCTCGCGGTGATGCTGGTCGCCATCTTCACGCCGTCGATCACCAGCGTGACCGCCTCGATCGCCATCGTGAGCTGGCCACCACTGGCCCGCCTCGCCCGCGGCGAGTTCCTGAGCCTGCGCTCGCGGGAGTTCGTCCAGGCGGCGATCACCACCGGGCAGTCCACGCCCTCCATCATCCTGCGCGAGATCCTGCCCAACAGCATGTCGCCCATCATCGTGGCGGCGTCGCTGACGGTGGCCACAGCCATTCTGCTCGAGAGCGCGCTGAGCTTCCTCGGGCTGGGCGACCCCAACATGATGAGCTGGGGCTACATGATCGGCGCCTCGCGCACGGTCATGCGCCAGGCCTGGTGGATGAGCTTCTTCCCCGGCGTGGCGATCCTGATCACGGTGCTCGCCATCAACCTGGTGGGCGAGGGTCTCAACGACGCCCTCAACCCGAAACTCGCACGCAAGGGGAAAGGCTGACATGAGCGAGACCGACAACGTCGTCCTGGACGTGCGGGGGCTGACCATCAGCCTCCCCGAGGGCGCCGAGCGCGCCCATGCGGTGGAGGACGTCAACTTCACCATCGCCGAGAACGAGCTGCTGTGCATCGTCGGCGAGTCCGGCTCGGGCAAGTCCATGACCGCCCACGCCATCATGGGCCTGCTCCCCGCGCCCCACGTGAAGGTCGCCGACGGCGAGGCCATCCTCAACGGCCGGGACGTGTTCACCCGCAGCGAGGCGGAGCAGCGCGCGATGCGCGGCAGCGACGTGGGCATGATCTTCCAGGAGCCCATGACCGCCCTCAACCCGCTGATGCGGGTGGGCGAGCAGATCGACGAGGCGCTGCGCGCCCACGCGGAAATGGACGCCGCCCGCCGCCGCGAGCGCGTGGTCGAGCTGCTCACCGCCGTCGGCCTGCCGGAGCCGGAGTCGCTGCGCCGCAGCTATCCCTTCCGGCTCTCCGGCGGCCAGCGCCAGCGCGTGATGATCGCCATGGCCCTGGCCCTGGAGCCGCGGCTGCTGATCGCCGACGAGCCCACCACCGCGCTCGACGTGACCACCCAGAAGCAGATCCTGGAGCTCATCCAGCGGATGCAGCGCGAGCTCGGCATGGCGGTGATGTTCATCACCCATGACTTCGGCGTGGTCGCCGAGATCGCCGACCGGGTGGCCGTCATGCAGGAGGGCCGGTGCGTGGAGATCGGCACCGCCGACGAGGTCCTCAACCGCCCGCAACACCCCTACACCCGCGAGCTGATCGCCGCCGTGCCCCACTACATCGAGCACCGCGACGCCTTCAACCGCGAGGGCGATCCCCTGCTCGACGCGCAGAACGTGCGCAAGGTGTTCTCGCTCGGCAGCGGCTTCCTGCGCCGGGGCCGCGAGCTGGTGGCGGCGGACGACGTCTCGCTGACCATCCACCCGGGCGAGACCGTGGGTATCGTGGGCGAATCCGGCTCGGGCAAGTCCACCCTGGGGCGCTGCCTGCTCGGCCTGCACCGGGCGGACGGCGGCCAGATCGTGTTCGACGGCACGGACCTCAACCGCCTCGGCCGCCGCGCCTTCCATCCCTTCCGCC
>NZ_WNXE01000152.1:4260-5769 GCF_010993615.1 Arhodomonas sp. KWT
ACTGGGGCTCGCGATGATGTTCATCACCCATGACCTGCGCGTCGCCGCCCAGGTGAGCGACACCATCGCGGTCATGCAGACCGGGCGGATCGTGGAGGTGGGCACGTCCAAGGAGGTGTTCTCCAACCCGCAGCACCCCTACACCCAGGAGCTGCTCGCCGCGATCCCGGGCCAGAACTGGGAGATCCCGGAGGACCTCCGCCACCTGCGCGCGCAGCGGGCCCGGACCCCGCGGGGGGCCGACGCATGAGTACCGCCTACCCCACCGACGGCGAGCGCCTGTGGGACATGCTGATGGCGATGGCGCGTATCGGTGCCACCGCCAACGGCGGCAGCTGCCGGCTCGCCCTCACCGACCTGGACCGGGACGGCCGGAACCTGCTCGCCGGGTGGGCCGGGGACGCCGGCTGCACCATGACCACGGACGCCATCGGCAACCTGTGGATCCGCCGGCCGGGTAGCGACGACACGCTGCCCCCGGTGGTCATGGGCAGCCACCTGGACACCCAGCCCAACGGCGGGCGTTTCGACGGCGTGCTCGGCGTGCTCGCGGGCATGGAGGTCCTCCGCGCGCTCGACGACCACGGCATCACCACCCGCCACCCGCTGGAGCTGGTCGTGTGGATGAACGAGGAGGGCGCGCGCTTCTCCCCGCCGATGATGGGCTCCGGCGTGTGGTCCGGCGCGTTCGACGCGGCGGCCGTGCGCGCCACCGTCGGCCAGGACGGCGCCCGCCTCGGCGACGAGCTGGACCGGCTGGGCTGGAACGGCGACACCCCGGCGGACCACGCGCAGACGCCCAAGGCGGCCTACTTCGAGCTCCACATCGAGCAAGGCCCCGTGCTGGAGGACACCCGGTGCCCCCTCGGCGTCGTCACCGGCGCCCAGGGCCAGCGCTGGTACGAGCTCACCCTCACCGGCCAGTCCGCCCATGCCGGCCCCACGCCCATGCGCCTGCGCCGTGACGCGCTCGTAGGGGCCGCACGCATCGTCGAGCTCGTCCACCGCATCGGCCTGGAGGGCGGCGAGGACGCCTGCTCCACCGTGGGCATCCTCGACGTCAGCCCCCATTCGCGCAACGTCATCCCCGGCGAGGTGTTCCTCACCGCGGACCTGCGCCACCCGGACGACGCCACCCTGGACACCCTGGACCGACGCCTGCGCGACGAGGCCGCGACCATCGCACGGGACGCGGGCCTGGCGCTCGATCTCAGGGAGTTCTGGCACTTCCCCGCCACGCCCTTCGACCCGGCGCTCGTGGACCGCGTCCGTGACAGCGCGAAGGCGCTGGGCATCCCGGCCATGGACATCGTCTCCGGCGCCGGCCATGACGCCGTCTACGTCGCGAAGGTCTGCCCCACGGCCATGATCTTCGTGCCCTGCGAGGGCGGCATCAGCCACAACGAGGCCGAGAACATCACCCCGGACGATGCCGCCCGGGGCGCCGCCGTCCTCTACGAGGCGGTCCGTGAGACCGCGACGTAGGTCCACCGGGCCGGTTGCGGGACG
>NZ_WNXE01000153.1:0-2641 GCF_010993615.1 Arhodomonas sp. KWT
GTGGAGCGGGTCACGGCCGGACCGGCCCGAGAGGCAGGCGTGCGCCGCGGCGATGTCATTACCCGACTCGACCGCAAGGCGATCGATTCGCCGGCGGCGCTGCGCGACGCGGTGGCCGCGCTGGAGCCGGGGCGCAGCGTCGCCGTGCTCGTGCGCCGGGAGGATGGTCCGCGTTTCCTCGCCCTGCGGTTGCCCGGGCAGTGACGGGCATTTGAGCCCGCCGCCGGAAAGCCGTATCGTTCGCGTCTCGAAACCCGTGCCCCGAGGCGTTACCGCGGCGCACCGGCGGGGTGTGCCGCGGTAATGCGTTGGCGCCACTGCAGTGCGTTCGCTTTTCGGAGACCCTATGGCGTCCCAGTCGATGGACCGGATCCGCAACTTTTCCATCATCGCGCATATCGACCATGGCAAATCGACACTTGCCGACCGTCTGATCGAGCGTTCCGGCTCGCTGACGTCCCGTGAGATGGCGGCCCAGGTCCTGGATTCCATGGACCTGGAGCGCGAGCGCGGCATCACCATCAAGGCCCAGAGCGTTTCGCTGGAGTACAAGGCCCGAGACGGCAACGTCTATCAGCTCAACTTCATCGACACCCCCGGCCACGTGGACTTCTCCTACGAGGTCAGCCGTTCGCTGTATGCCTGCGAGGGCGCGCTGCTGCTGGTGGACGCCTCCCAGGGGGTCGAGGCCCAGAGCGTGGCCAACTGCTACACCGCGGTGGATCAGGGCCTCGAGGTCCTGCCGGTGCTCAACAAGATCGACCTGCCGTCGGCCGAGCCCGACCGGGTGATCCACCAGATCGAGGAGATCATCGGCCTGGACGGCACGGACGTGCTCGGCATATCCGCGAAGACGGGCGAGGGCGTCGACGACCTCATGGAGGCGCTGATCGCGCGGGTGCCGGCCCCCAAGGGCGACCCGGATGCGCCGCTCAAGGCGCTGATCATCGACTCCTGGTTCGACAATTACCTCGGTGTCGTCTGCCTGGTGCGCGTGTTCGATGGCGAGCTCCGGCGCGGCGAGCGCATCCGGGTGATGTCCACCGGCCGCGAGTTCCAGGTGGACGACCTGGGGATCTTCACGCCCAAGCGCACGCCCTGGGAGTCGATCAGCGCCGGGCGCGTGGGCTTCGTGGTGGCGGGCATCAAGGACATCGACGGCGCGCCGGTGGGCGATACCATGACCAGCGCCCGGACGCCCTGCGACAGTCCGGTGCCGGGCTTCAAGGTGGTCCAGCCGCGGGTCTTCGCCGGCGTGTTCCCGGTCAACGCGGACGACTACGAGGCCTTCCGCGATGCCCTCGGCAAGCTCCGCCTCAACGACGCCTCGCTGTCCTACGAGCCCGAGACCTCCCAGGCGCTGGGTTTCGGTTTCCGCTGCGGCTTCCTCGGCATGCTCCACATGGAGATCATCCAGGAGCGTCTGGAGCGTGAGTACGGCCTGGAGCTGATCACCACCGCGCCCACCGTGGTGCACGAGGTGGTCACCCGCGAGGGCGAGACGATACAGGTGCACAACCCCTCTCAGCTGCCGGCGGTGGGGGACATCGAGGAGATCCGCGAGCCGATCATCCATGCCAACATCCTCGTGCCCCAGGAGCACGTGGGGCCGGTGATCAAGCTCTGCGAGGAGAAGCGCGGCACCCAGAAGGATATGCAGTACGTGGGCAACCAGATCTCGCTGGACTACGAGATGCCCATGGCCGAGGTGGTGCTCGATTTCTTCGATCGGCTGAAGTCCGCGAGCCGCGGCTTCGCCTCATTCGACTACGAGTTCCGCCGGTTCGAGGCGGCGCCGCTGGTCAAGCTCGACGTCCTGGTTAACGGTGACCGGGTGGATGCACTGTCCACCATCGTCCACCGCGACCACGCCCATCCGCGCGGGCGCGAGCTCACCGAGCGGCTCAAGGAGATCATCCCGCGGCAGATGTTCGAGGTCGCCATCCAGGCGGCGGTGGGCTCGAAGATCATCGCCCGCTCCACGGTCAAGGCGATGCGCAAGAACGTCACCGCCAAGTGCTACGGCGGTGATATCACCCGCAAGCGCAAGCTGCTGGAGAAGCAGAAGGCCGGCAAGAAGCGGATGAAGCAGGTGGGCAAGGTCGAGATCCCCCAGGACGCGTTCCTCGCCGTCCTGCAGGTGGACAAGAACAACTAGGCAGGGGGCGCACGGCGCGTAAATCGGGTATGTGGGATTTCGAGGCGCTTCTCGTTGCGGTGACGCTGGTCACCGGGGTGATCTGGCTGTGGGACCGGCTGGTGCGGCGTCCCCGCCGTGTGGCAGAGCAGCGGAGCAAGGACTCCGATCCCTGGTTCATCGACCTGCCGCGATCGCTCTTTCCGGTGATCCTGGCGGTGCTGGTGATCCGCTCGTTCATGGTCGAGCCCTTCCGTATCCCCTCCGGGTCGATGATCCCCACGCTGCTGCCGGGTGACTTCATCCTGGTCAACAAGTTCGCCTACGGGCTGCGCCTGCCGGTGCTGCACGACAAGTTCCTGGACGTCGGCGAGCCGGATCGGGGCGACGTCATGGTGTTCCGCTACCCGAAGGACCCGTCGCAGGACTACATCAAGCGGGTCGTGGGTCTGCCCGGCGACACCATCCGCTACGAGAACAAGCACGTCTATATCAACGGCAAAC
>NZ_WNXE01000153.1:2739-4512 GCF_010993615.1 Arhodomonas sp. KWT
TGCTGGCGCTTATCGCCATGCGGCTCGTGCCGGTCTACCTGGAGGCCCACTCCGTTGGCACCATCCTCGAGGGGATAAGCGGGCAGAAGCAGTTCACCGGCAATAACCAGAAGGACATCCGCGAGACCTTCTCGCGCCGGCTGATCATCAACGACATCAATAACATCAAGGCCAAGGACCTCCAGTTCGAGGAGGTGCGCGGCGGCATCGAGGCGTCGGTGGAGTACGAGGTACGGCGGCCGTTCATCGCCAACCTCGACTTCGTCGCCCATTTCAAGAAATCCACCCTCATCCGAAACAAGTGACGTGACGGCCGAGCGATTGCAGCAGGACCTGGGGTACCGATTCCGCGATGCGGCGCTGCTCGAGCAGGCGCTGACCCATCGCAGTGCGAGCGGGCCCAACAACGAGCGCCTGGAGTTCCTCGGCGACAGTGTGCTGAACTTCGTCATCGCCGCCGCCGTGTTCGAACGGCGCCCGGAGGCCCGCGAGGGCGAGCTCAGCCGCCTGCGTGCCAACCTGGTCAACAAGAATTCGCTCGCGCGGCTGGCCCGGCGGCTGGAGCTCGGCGGCTACATCCACCTCGGCGGCGGCGAGCTGAAGACCGGCGGTCACCGTCGCGACTCCATCCTCGCCGACGCGACCGAGGCGGTGCTCGGCGCGATCTACCTCGACGGCGGCTTCGAGGCCTGCCGCGACGTCATCCTCGGGCTCTACCGGGAGTGGCTGGCGGACCTGCCCGAGCAGCGCCAGCTCAAGGACCCCAAGACCCGTCTGCAGGAGTACCTCCAGTCGCGGCGGCTGCCGCTGCCGGCCTACGAGGTGGTGGACGTCGAGGGGCGCGCCCACGACCAGACCTTTCGTGTGCATTGCCATGTCGAGGAACTGGCGGTGACCAGCGAGGGCCGCGCGAACTCTCGCCGCCGTGCCGAACAGCAGGCGGCCGAATCCATGCTCACGCGTCTGCGCGAGGGCGATAATGACGGAGGCAGGGCCGGATGAGCACGGCCACCGAGACCATGCGCAGCGGCTTTGTCGCCCTGATGGGACGACCCAACGCGGGCAAGTCGACGCTGCTCAATGCCCTGCTCGGGCAGAAGGTCAGCATCGTTACCCGCAAGCCGCAGACCACGCGCCACCGCATCATCGGCGTGCACCACATCGAGGGCGCGCAGCTCGTGTATGTGGACACCCCCGGGCTGCACCGGGCCACGAAAACGGCGATGAACCGTTACCTCAACGAGGCCGCGGGGCAGGCGCTGGACGACGTCGATGTCGTGCTGGTGGTGGTCGACGCCAGTCGCTGGACCGAGGATGATGATCTCGTCTTCGAGCGCCTCAAGTCGGTCAGGGTGCCGGTGGTGCTCGCGATAAACAAGGTCGACCGGATCCCCGACAAGACCCAGCTGCTGCCTCTGATCGAGCGGCTCAGTCAGCGCCATGATTTCGCCGCGGTGGTGCCGGTTTCGGCACAGCGGCACAGCAACCTCGAGGCGCTGGAGCAGGAGCTCGTCGCCCGCCTGCCGGAGGGGCCTGCACTGTTCCCGGAGGAGCAGGTCACGGACCGCTCCGAGCGCTTCATGGCCGCGGAGCTCATCCGCGAGCAGCTCATGGCCGGTCTCGGCGAGGAGCTGCCCTATGCGACCACCGTCGAGATCGAGGCGTTCGAGCAGGAGGGGCGGCTGCGCCGCATCGCCGCGGTGATCTGGGTCGAGCGGCCGGGGCAGAAGAAGATCGTCATCGGCGGGGACGGCCGCCGGCTCAAGTCGCTCG
>NZ_WNXE01000153.1:4609-5769 GCF_010993615.1 Arhodomonas sp. KWT
TGGTACGCTCCAGGCGTTCCAGCCGCTCAGCCTCTCCTGGCAGGGGCGTGGCGATCTTGCCACGCTGGTGGACGCGGAGCTCGCCGGCACCCCCGCGCGGCTCGCCGGCACCCGGCTGATCAGCGGGCTCTACGCCAATGAGCTGCTGGTGCGCACGACGCGCCGGCAAGACCCTCATCCGGAGCTGTTCGGTCATTACACCCGGCTGGTGACTGCGCTCGCGCTGGAGGCCGGTGCCGAGGGTGTGCTGTTGCGGCTGTTCGAGCGCGACCTGCTCACCAGCCTGGGCTACGGACTGCCACTGGGGCACGACGCCGGCGGGGCGCCCGTGC
The DNA here is from genome assembly GCF_010993615.1 of Arhodomonas sp. KWT. Classification (NCBI taxonomy): domain Bacteria; kingdom Pseudomonadati; phylum Pseudomonadota; class Gammaproteobacteria; order Chromatiales; family Ectothiorhodospiraceae; genus Arhodomonas; species Arhodomonas sp. KWT. The sequence goes on from NZ_WNXE01000153.1 coordinate 4,942, forward strand.
AGCCCGGCATTGCTTACCGCTATGATCCCGACACGGGCTTCCACCCGTTGGCGGGCGGGGCCGCCGGGCGCGGGATCGACGGTGCCGTGCTCCTCGGCCTGGCGGCCGGTGAGACCGGGGCCGCCGGCTCGCGGGCCGCGCGCGAGCTCATGCGCGCGGCGCTGGCGCCGCACCTCGGTGAGCGCCCGCTCTACAGCCGCGGGCTTTACCGTCAGCAGCTCCGCGCCGCGGACGCCCGCGGCGGGCCATCCGATACCGGAGAGGACGACAGCGCATGTCAGTGACCAGCCATCGCCCCCTGCTGGGGGTCAACATCGATCATGTCGCCACCCTGCGCCAGGCCCGTGGTACCCGTTACCCGGAGGTGGTGCAGGCCGCGCTGGTGGCCGAGCAGGCCGGTGCGGACGGGATCACGGTGCACCTGCGCGAGGACCGCCGTCACATCCAGGACCGGGACGTGCGGCTGCTCGCGGAGACCGTCGAGACCCGGCTGAACCTGGAGATGGCGATGACCGACGAGATGGTGGCGATCGCCGAGGCGGTCCGCCCCGCCAACTGCTGCATCGTCCCGGAGAGCCGCGAGGAGCTGACCACCGAAGGTGGCCTCGACGTTGCCGCCCAGGCCGGGCGCACGGCCGCGGTCTGCGCCCGGCTGGCGCGCGCCGGAGTGGCGGTTTCCCTGTTCGTCGACCCCGATCCCGTGCAGCTCGACGCCGCGGCCCGGGCCGGCGCCCCGGTGGTGGAGATCCACACCGGGGAGTACGCGGATGCGCAGGACCCGGAGACCGCGCGGCGGACCTTCGCCAGGGTGGCGGAGGCCGTCGCCTA
>NZ_WNXE01000154.1:0-5658 GCF_010993615.1 Arhodomonas sp. KWT
GGAGACCAGGCGCTTGCCGGGGAAGTCGTAGCGCACCATCGCCATCGAGGCGAGCACGCCGATGGTGGTGGAGATCATGCTGGTGAGCGCGCCGAGCACCAGTGACGTCTGGAATGCACGAACGATGGCGTCGTTGTTCCACAGCTCGACGAACCAGCGCAGCGACAGGCCCTCCATGGGGAAACTGCCGAACTGGCTCGAGTTGAACGACAGCAGCATCACCACCGCCACCGGCGCGAACATGAACAGGTACACCGCGATCGTGGCGAGACGGATCGTCGACCAGCCGAGGCCCGTGTCCTTCATCGTGCCCCCCTATCGAAAGCTCTTCGCGATCTGGTCGATGCCCAGATAGCGGGTGTAGATGGCCACGAGCCCCCCGAGCAGGGCGAGCAGCACCAGCGACAGCGCCGAGCCCAGCGGCCAGTTGAGCTGGGTGATGATGGCCTCGTAGACGAGATTGGCGAACATCGCGTCGGTGGGGCCGCCGAGGATCATCGGGGTGATGTAGGTGCCCGCCCCGAGCACGAAGCACAGCAGGCAGCCGGCGGCGAGTCCGGGCAGCGACAGCGGCAGGGTGACCTCGCGGAACGCCTGCCAGCCGGTGCAGCCCAGGGACTTGGCGGCGTCGGTGAGGCTGCGGTCGATCCCGTCCAGGCTGACGTAGATGTTGAGGATCATGAACGGCAGCAGGAAGTGCACCAGGCCGAGGATCACGCTGGGCTCGTTGTAAAGCATCTGCAGCGGTTCATCGATGATGCCGAGCCACTGCAGCAGCGCGTTCACCGCGCCGGAGACGCCGAGGATGCTGATCCACGACATCGTGCGGATGATGTAGCTGATCCAGAACGGCAGCATCAGCAGCAACAGCAGGTAGGCCCGGTGGCGAAAGCGCGTGTAGGCGATGAAGTAGGCCGGGATGTAGCCGAGCAGGGCGCACACCAGCGTGGAGATGCCGGCGATACGCAGGGTCTGGCCGAGGATGTCCCGGTAGAACGGATCGGTGAGCACCTCGCGCCAGTTGTCGAGGTAGAAGCCGGCCTGCTCGGCGCCGGTGCCGGTGCGCAGCCAGAACGAGTAGACCACGATGAAGCAGGCCGGGATCGCCAGCAGCAGCGTGACCGCGGTCAGCGCAGGTGTCAGCAGCACCCACGGGCGGCGGTCCCCGCTCGCCGTCGCCGTTGTCGCCATGTGCCGTCCTCCTGTGGGGCGGGGCGTTGTGGTGTATGGGTGGGCGCCCGCCCCGCGGTGGTTGTTTTCAGTTAAGTAAGGGGTCGGGCATTTCGCAAATAGATAATCGGAATGCAGCGCATAGCGATGTGCTATGTTCGGGGCGGACGACAGACGCCGCAGGAGCCCGCGTGACCGGCACCGACGACCCGAGACAGCCGCTACGGCGCAACTTCGACTGGAACCTGCTCTACACCTTTCTGGTGATCGTCCAGGAGGGCTCCATCACCCGCGCGGCGGAGCGGCTGCTGTTCCGTCAGCCGACGGTGAGCAATGCCCTGCGCCGGCTCGAGGAGCAGCTCGGCAAGCGCCTGATCGATCGGGGTCCCGGGCGCTTCGAGCTCACCGAGCACGGCAGCGTGCTCTACCGGGAGTGCCAGGAGATCTGCGGCTCCATCGGGCGGCTGCGCCAGCTCCTGGACGACGACGGTGCCGAGCTCACCGGTCACCTCACCATCCACATGGCAAGCCACGTGGCCTTCCCGCCCCTGGACGACACGCTGGCGGCGTTCCATGCCCGTTTCCCCCGCGTGACCCTGGACATCGAGATCGGCACGTCCAGCAACGTCACCCAGGCTGTGCTCGCCAAGGAGGCGACCCTGGGGATCTGCCTGGTGCACCAGAAGCACCCGCGCCTGGACTACGAGCTCCTCTACCGCGAGCACTTCGGTTTCTTCTGCGGTCCGCACCACCGGCTGTTCCAGCGCCGCGGGCTGCGGCTGGCGGACCTGGGCGGCGAGACCTTCGTGTCGTTCCGCACGGACCAGCTCACCGACGCGCTGCGCCCGGTGGCGATGCTGCGCGCACAGCTCCCGGTGCAGGGGCCCACAGTGGGGACGTCGTCCAACCTGGAGGAGGTGCGGCGGATGATCGTCGCGGGGCTCGGCATCGGCCCGCTGCCGATCCACGTCGTCGACCGCGAGGTGCGCGACGGCGTGCTCTGGCAGCTCCCGCCCTACGAGCATCCGCCGGCAGTGGACATCTACGTCGTCACCAACCCGCGCTCACGGCTCGGCCGTGCCGAGCGGCTGTTCCTGGAGTTGCTGATCGCCCGTGCCGGGGTGCACGAGCAGGGGGCGCTGGAGCTGCCGGGCAACCGCCGGCTGCCGCCCCGGACGGGGTAATGGCCACGGCCCGGGCGGGGCCGCGGCCGGGCCGTCACCCGTGGCTGATGCGGGTGCCCAACACGGTGAGGAACTGCGCGATCCAGGCCGGGTGGGCCGGCCAGGCGGGGGCGCTGACGAGGTGGCCGTCGGTCACCGCGTCCGTGACCTCGATCTCCGCGTACTCGCCGCCGGCGAGGCGCACCTCCGGCGCGCAGGCAGGGTAGGCGGAGACCCGCCGGCCGCGGCCGACCCCCGCCGCCGCCAGGATCTGCGCGGCATGGCAGATCGCGGCGATGGGCTTGCCGGCCTCGTCGAAGTGGCGCACCGCGGCGAGGACCTGTTCGTCGAGGCGCAGGTATTCCGGCGCCCGCCCGCCGGGGAGGCACAGGGCGTCGTAGTCCGCCGGGTCGACGGCATCGAAATCGGCGTTGAGCGCGAAGTTGTGGCCGGGCTTCTCGGAGTAGGTCTGGTCGCCCTCGAAGTCGTGGATCGCCGTGCGCACGCTCTCGCCGGCGCGCTTGCCCGGACACACGGCGTCGACCGTGTGACCCACGGCCTGGAGCGCCTGGAAGGGCACCATGATCTCGTAGTCCTCGCCGAAGTCGCCGACGATCATCAGGATTCTGCGTCCGCTCATGACAGTCTCTCCCTTGCTGCGGGTTGCTCTGCGGTATCGCCGTCGCCCCGTGCCACGGTCAGGCTGCGCTTGGTACGGCGCAGCCGTTCCAGGGTGGCCTCGCCGCCGGCCACGGCGAGCCCGGCGGCGAGGACGTCGAGGATGGCGAGGTGGACCAGCCGCGACATCATGGGGGTATAGAGATCGGTGTCCTCGTCGGCCTCGGCGCCGAGCACGACGCTGCACCGGGCGGCGAGGGGGGAGTCCGCCGCGGTGATGCCGATCACCGCGGCGCCGTTGTGCCGCGCCCGGGCCACGCTCTCCACGATGGCACGGCTTCGCCCGGTGTGCGAGATCGCCACGACCACCGCGTTCGCCGGGACGATGGCCGCGGCCATGCCGTGGACGTGGGGGTCGGAGTAGGCGACCACCGGAATGCCGAGGCGGAAGAGCTTGTGCTGGGCGTCCGCGGCGACGATGCCGGAGGCGCCCTGGCCGTAGAGCTCGATCCGGCTCGCTCCGGCGAGCAGGGCCACGGCCGCCTCGATGCGTGCGGTGTCGAGGCTGCGGCGGGCCTGGAGCAGGGTCGTGACGGAGCGGTCCATGACCTTGGCGGTCAGCGATGCGATGCTGTCGTCCCGCTCGATGCCGCTGATCATGCAGGCGTCGCCGCCGGCCGTGTCCCGGGCCAGCGCCAGGCGGAACTGCTGGAAACCGCTGTGTCCCAGCGCGCGGCAGAAGCGCACCACGGTGGGCTCGCTGACCCCGGCACGGGCCGCGAGCGTGGCGATGGGGGCCTCGGGCACGGCGTCGGGGTCGGCGAGTACACACTCGGCGACCTTGCGCTCGGAGCGGCGCAGGCCCGGCAGGGCGTCGCGGATCTCGGCGAGCACGGACCGCGGTGCGGTGACGGGGCCGTCGCCCGGGTGTGGGGTGCTCATGCCGATCCTTCCCGGGTGTCGGCCCAGTAGAGCTCCACCGGGCAGTCGGCCTGGCGGGCGACGGCGGCGATGGGCAGCGGCTTCGCGGTGCCGGTCTCGGCCAGGGCGTCGTCGAAGACCGCGCGCTTGTCGCGGCCGGTGAAGTACACGATCAGGCGGCGGGTGGCGGCGAGCCGGGTTGCGGACTGCGTGAGCCGGCCCTCGGGGGCGACGGGGGCGGTCACCGCGGCGCAGTCGGCGTCCGGGCCGCCGGGGACCCGCCCGGGAAACAGCGAGGCGGTGTGGCCGTCGCCGCCCATGCCGAGGATCACGACGTCGTACGGGCGGGGCAGGCCGGCGAGGCGCTTGGAGCACGAGCGCGTCGCCTGCGCGGCGTCGCCGCCCGGGTCGCTCGCCAGGGGCACGAAACGTGCCGCCCGGGCCGCGCCGGTGAGCAGGTGCGTGCGTACCAGCTGCGCGTTGCTCTGGGGGTCGTCCGCCGGTACCCGGCGCTCGTCGGTGAGCGTGACCATCACCGACGACCACGGGAGCTCGATGCGGGCGAGCGCCCGGAACAGGGCGACCGGTGTGCGCCCGCCGGGGACCACCAGCGTGGCGAGGCCCCGGGCCTCGATGGCCTCGGTAAGGCTCGTGGCGACGCTCTGTGCCAGCGCGTCGGCGAGGGCGTCGGGGTCCGGGTGCTCGGCAACGCGGACGTCGGGTGTGGGGGCGGTGCGGGAGGGCATGTTCACGACTCCTCCCGCCAGGCCGATCCGTTGCGCCCGAGCAGGGCGCTGGAGGCGGCGGGCCCCCAGGTGCCGGCGGTGTAGGGCTTGGGTTCGTCCTCCGCCTCCCGCCAGGCCTGCAGGATCGGATCGACCCACTCCCAGGCGGCGGCGAGTTCGTCCCGGCGCATGAACAGGGTCAGCGAACCGCGCAGGACGTCCATGAGCAGCCGCTCGTAGGCGTCAGGCTGGCGCGCCTTGAATGCCTCGGCGAAGTCGAGATCCAGGTACACCGGGCGCAGCCGCATGCGATTGCCCCGGGACTTGGCCATGAGGTAGAGGCGCACGCCCTCGTCGGGCTGGAGCCGGATCACCAGGCGGTTGGGCTGGGGGCCCGCGCCCATGCCCTCGAACAGGTTGTGGGGCACGCCGCGGAAGTTCACCACGATCTCGGCGAGGCGCTGCTGCAGGCGTTTGCCCGTGCGCAGGTGGAACGGGACGCCGGACCAGCGCCAGCTCTCGAGCTCGGCCCGAAGGGCGACGAAGGTCTCCGTGGTGCTGTCCGCGGGGATGCCGGTCTCCTCCCGGTAGCCGGGGACCGGCTGGCCGTCGACGGCGCCGGCGCGGTACTGCCCGCGCACGGTGTTGCGCTGGACCTCCGTGCCCCGCAGCGGCTCCAGCGCGCGCAGGACCTTGAGCTTCTCGTCGCGCACGGCGTCGGCGTCGAGGCTGACCGGTGGCTCCATGGCGACGATGCACAGCAGCTGCAGCAGGTGGTTCTGGACCATGTCCCGCAGCGCGCCGGTGCGGTCGTAGAAGGCACCACGGCCCGCCACGCCGCCGTCCTCGGCGACGGTGATCTGCACGTCGCTGATCCATTCCCGCCGCCACAGCGGCTCGAAGAGCATGTTGCCGAAGCGCAGGGCCATCAGGTTCTGCACCGTCTCCTTACCCAGGTAGTGGTCGATGCGGTAGACCTGGGACTCGGAGAAGATCGCGCCGATGCGCTCGGAGATCGCCGTGGCGGAGGCGAGGTCGTGGCCGAGGGGTTTCTCCAGTAC
>NZ_WNXE01000155.1:0-5611 GCF_010993615.1 Arhodomonas sp. KWT
CCATGTGATTACGCGGGCGGGCACCCGTCCGCGACGATATCGGCCGCCGGGCGCAGCCGACATCGTAGCCCCGGGGGTGCACGGCTGGCCCATTGCCGCCGCCGCGGCCCGGAACGCCGGTGCCCGCGTGGTGTTGCGGCCGGTGGGCCCCGGCCACGGTGCCGATCCCGTCTCGCGCCGCGCCGTGTCCCTCGTGACGCGATCCCCCGGCAGGCCGGGCGGCGCGGGCCGTCGTGTCCGTCCCGCGAGGCCGGCCGATTGTGAATTTTCGTGAACCCTTACCGCCGCGGCCCGGTTTGCGTTTCATGGGTGCCGGCAAGCGTGGATAATTCCCCCGCTGGGGCAGTCCAAGGATCACGATGACCAGTTCTCTTCCGCTGCGGCTGGTGCTGGCGGGTGCGGGAATCGCCGTGCTCGCCGCGTGCACCCCGAACACCGACATGCCCGCGCGCGATGCCGCGCCGGTGCCGGAACGCTTCTCCGCGAGCGGGGACGGTGCACTGCCGTCGCGCTGGTGGCGGCACTTCGACGATCCGGCCCTGGCGGCGCTGGAGCGCGAGGCCCTGGCGGGCAGCTTCTCGCTCGCCGGCGCGCGGGCGCGGCTGCGCCGGGCGCGGGCGCTGGCCCGGCTGGAGGGGGCCGCCCAGCGCCCGCAGCTGCAGGCCAGCAGCGGGGCGAGCACCCAGCGCAGCGACGGCCAGAGCAGCGAGCGCTACACCGGCTCGCTGACCGCCAGCTTCGAGGTCGACCTATGGGGACGGCTGGCCTCCCAGGCGCGCGCCGCCGGGCTCGAGGCGCAGGCGAGCCGTTTCGACCTGCGGGCCGCAGCGATGACGCTGAGCGCGGAGGTCGCGCGCACCTATTACCAGCTCCTGAGCCAGCGCGAGACCATCGAGCTGCTGCGCCGCCAGCGTGACCTCAACGCGCGTATCGCCGATCTCATCGAGGTGCGCTTCCGCAACGGCCAGGTCACGGCCGATGAGCTGCTGCGCCAGCGCCAGCTCACCGAGCAGACCGGCACCACCCTGGAGCAGGCCCTGGGTGAGCGCGACCGGCTGCGCGCGGACCTGGCCGCGCTGCTCGGCCGCCCGCCGCAGGCGCTGGCGCTGCCGGAGGACGCGCCGGAGCGCGTAGCGGTGCCGTCGCTGCCGGACGTGGGCGTGCCCTCGGCATGGCTGCGCCGCCGCCCGGACCTGCGCGCCGCGTTCCTGCGGGTGCGCTCGGCGGACGCCACGGTGGCCGCCTCCATCGCCGAGCGCTACCCGAGCCTGGATCTCTCCGCCTCGCTGACCAGCACCGCCGTGTCCGCCGCCCGCGCGTTCGAGGACTGGGTGCGCGAGCTCGCCGCCTCGCTGACCCTGCCGCTCTACCAGGGCGGGGCGATCAGCGCGCGCATCGAGCGCGACCGTGCGGCACGGGCGGTGGCGTTCAACGATTACGCCCAGACCGTGGTGGAGGCGGTCGCCGAGGTGGAGCAGGCACTGTCCGCCGCGCGGGCCGACCGCCGGGTCCTGGACGGGCTCCAGCGCCAGCGCGACATCGCGGAGCGGGTGCTGACACAGCTGCGCTCGCGCTACTTCAACGGCGCCGCGGATTACCTCGACGTGCTGGATGCCCAGAGCCGCCTGCAGGATATCGAACGCCAGCTCGTCGACGCCCGCTGGGCGCTGGTGCTGGACCGCATCGCGCTGATCCGCGCCGTCGCCGGCGGCGCCTTCGGCGAGCCGACGGATGAGGGGGACGAACAGACGTGACGGGGACGAATACCACGGACACGCCGCCGCGCCGCGGTGGCGTGCGGGCCGTCGTGCACACCGTGCTGACGCTGCTGGTGCTCGCCGCCGGCGGTGCCGCGGCCTACCGGCTGATGACCACGGACGAGCCGGTGGGCCGTCAGCAGCGGCCCGAGCCCGCGGCGCGGCTGGTGGAGGTGGCGACGGTGAGCCCGGCGGACCACCGGATCACGGTCACCGCCCACGGCGATGTCCAGCCGTCCCGACGCCTGGTACTGCGCCCGCGGGTGGGCGGCCGGGTGACCTCGCTGGCTGAGGGCTTCGATCCCGGTGGACGCCTGAACGCCGGGGACACGGCGCTCACCCTGGACGACGAGGACTACCGCCTCGCCCTCCAGCGGGCCCGGGCCGCGCTCACCCGGGCCCGCTCGGACCTCGCCCTGGAGCAGGGCCAGCAGGCGGTGGCAAGGCAGGAGTACGAGATCCTCGGCGATGAGTCGCCGGCGCCGGAGGAGAAGTCCCTGATGCTGCGCGAGCCGCAGCTCGACAGTGCCCGCGCCGCGGTGGCCTCGGCCCGCAGCGACGTGGACGCCGCGCAGCGCGACCTGGACCACACCACGGTGACGGTCCCCTTCGACGCGGTGGTGCTCTCCCGGGACGTGGCGCCGGGTGCGGAGGTGACCACCAGCACCCAGCTTGGCGAGCTGGCCGGCACCGAGCGCTGGTGGGTGGAGCTCACCGTGCCGGTGCGCGCGCTGCGCTGGATCGATGCGCCGGACGGGCAGGGCGGTGACGGGTCCGCCGTGCGCCTGCACTACGACGCCGCCTGGGCGCCCGGCGAGTACCGCCAGGGCCGGGTCATCCGCGTGCTCGACTCGCTGGAGGAGGACGGCCGACTGGCCCGGGTGCTGGTGGCGGTGGACGACCCGCTGGCGCTGGAGCGCGAGGGCGATCCGCCGCGGCTGCTGATCGGTGCGTTCGTGCGCGGCGAGATCCTGGGCCGGGTGCTGGAGGACGCCTACGAGGTCCGCGCGGCCTGGCTCCACGGCGGTGATACGCTGTGGCTGATGAGCGCCGACGGCGAGCTGGTTTTCCGCGAGGTGACGGTCGCCTACCGCGACGGCGACCGGGTGTTCGTCTCCGGCGGCCTTGAGCCGGGGGACCGGGTGGTCACCTCCGGCATCGCCACCCCTGCCGAGGGCATGCCCCTGCGCGCCGCGGAGGCGGAGAGCGGCGATGGCGGGTGAGCGCGGCGACGGCGTGATCGGCTGGTTCGTCCGCCACCGGGTGGCGCCGAACCTGCTGATGCTGGTCTTCCTGCTGGGCGGGCTGTACATGACCACCCGCATCACCCAGGAGGTCTTCCCGGACTTCCAGCGCGACGTCCTCGTGGTCAGCGTCTCCTACCCGGGGGCGACGCCGGAGCAGATCGAGTCCGGCGTGGTCCTGCCGGTGGAGGAGGCGGTGCAGGGCCTCGAGGGCGTGGAGAAGGTCACCGCCACGGCCCGCACCGGCAGCGGGCAGGTGAGCATCGAGCTCATCGAGGGCTACAACCTCCAGCGTGCCTACCAGGATGTCACCCGGGCGGTGGATGATATCGACACCTTCCCGGACCAGGCGGAGGACCCGGAGATCTCCTTCAGCGGCTGGCGCCGGGACGTGCTGGACATCCTCGTCTACGGCGACGTGCCCGAGCACAGCCTGCGCGCCGCCGCCGAGCGGGTGCGCGACCGTCTCCGCCTGGCGGACGGTGTCACCCAGGCCGCGCTGGACGACGTCCGCGACTACGAGATCCACATCGACATCAGCGAGGAGGAGCTACGCGCCTACGGCCTCACCCTCCAGGACGTGGCCTCGGCGGTGGCGGAGAACGCCCGGGACCGCTCCGCCGGCCGGGTGGAGACCGCCGGCGGCGACATCCTCCTCAAGGTCGGCGAGCGCCTGACGCGCGCGGAGGGGTTCCGCGACGTCGTCCTCCGGGCGACCCCGGGCGGGGGCGTGGTGCGCCTCTCCGACGTGGCCGACGTGAGCGAGGCCTTCGCCACCGCGGACGACGACATCGGCAGCTACAACGGCAAGCCCGCGGTGGGCGTGGAGGTCTTCCGGGTCGGCCGGGAGACGCCCATCGGCGTGTCCGATGCGGTCACCGCCGTGCTGCCGGAGATCCGGGCCTCGCTGCCGCCGCAGATCGACGTCGCCATCCAGAGCGACGCCTCGAACGTCTACCGCCAGCGCGTGGAGCTGCTGCTCAAGAACGCCTTCCTCGGCCTGCTGCTGGTGCTCGCAGTGCTGAGCGCCTTCCTGGAGCTGCGGCTGGCGTTCTGGGTGACCGTGGGTATCCCCACCGCCTTCCTCGGGGCGTTCCTGTTCCTGCCGTGGTTCGGCGTGTCCATTAACATGATCTCGCTGTTCGCGTTCATCATCGCGCTGGGCATCGTGGTGGACGACGCCATCGTCGCCGGCGAGAACATCTACGAGTACCGACAACGCGGCCTCGGCCTGCTGCCCTCCGCGGTGCAGGGCGCGCGGGACATCGCCGTGCCCATCGCGATCAGCGTGCTCACCAATATCGTGGCGTTCCTGCCGCTGGCCTTCATCCCGGGCACCTTCGGCCAGATCTGGGCGGTGATACCGGCGGTGGTGGGCACGGTCTTCGCGATCTCGCTGGTGGAGGCGCTGGTGATCCTGCCGGCCCACCTCGGGCACACCCGCAGCGGGGCGAGCACCGGCGCCGGGGCGAGCGTGCACCGGCTCCAGCAGCGTTTCAGCGCGGCGTTCAGCCGCTTCATCGACCGGGGCTACGGCGGCGCGCTGGCGCTGGCCGTGCGCTGGCGCTACGTCACCCTGGGCCTGGCGACGGCGCTGCTCGCGGTGACCCTCGCCTACGCGATGAGCGGGCGGATGGGCTTCATCCTCATGCCCCGGGTGGAATCGGACACCGCCGAGGTCACCGCGGTGCTGCCCCAGGGGGCGCCGGCGGCGGCCCTGCGCCGGGTGCGCGACGTTCTCGTGGACGCCGCCGGCGACGTGGTCGAGGGCAACGGCGGCGATGCCCTCAGCGACGGCATTTACGCCGCCATCGAGGGCAACGAGGTGGAGGTGCGGGTGTACATGACCCCGCCGGACCGGCGGCCGATGAGCACCGGTGCGTTCGTGCAGCGCTGGCGCGAGGCCGCCGGCGCGATACCGGGGGTGGAGTCCACCAGCTTCGATGCCGACCGTGGCGGCCCGGGCGGCGGCGCGGCGGTGACCGTGCAGCTGAGCCACGGCGACATCGACACCCTCAACCACGCCGCGGCGACGCTGGCCGAGCGCCTCGGCGAGCTCGCCTACGTCCGTGACGTCGACGACGGCTACCAGCTCGGCAGCCCGGAGTGGAACATCCGCCTGACCGAGAGCGGCCGGGCGCTGGGCTTCACCGTTGACGATATCTCCCGGCAGCTGCGCAACGGCTTCTACGGCGCCGAGGCGGTGAAGCTGCTGCGCGGGGGCAACGAGGTCACCGTGCGGGTGCAGCTGCCCCCGGCACGGGCGGACACGGAGACGTCGGTGTCCTCGTTCATGCTGCGCACCGCGGCGGGGCGCTACGTGCCCCTTGAGTCGGTGGCGGAGGTGACACGGTCGCGGGCGGTGACCAGCATCCAGCGCGAGAACGGCCGCCGGGCAATGCCGGTGACCGCGGACGTGGTGCCCATCGAGCAGACCAACCGGGTCCTGCGCGAGCTCCGCGAGCGGATGCTGCCGCGGCTGGTGGCGGATTTCCCGGGGCTGTCCTACGAGTTCGGCGGGCGCCAGGAGAGCATGCGTGACGCCATCCAGAGCTTCTTCCAGACCGTGACCATCGCGCTGCTCGGGATCTTCGCGCTGCTCGCGCTGCC
>NZ_WNXE01000156.1:0-3289 GCF_010993615.1 Arhodomonas sp. KWT
AACCGCGACGGCGCACAGGTGGTTCTCGGCCCCCTGAGCGGCGCCGCCGGCCTGGCGGTGAAGAAGGGTGCCGGCGAATTCCCGGACGCCACCATCATCGTGGCCGGCTCCGCCGCCGAGGACATCACCATGCGCGGGGTCGCGCCCAACGTGTTCCGCACGTCCTACACCGGCGCACAGCCGACCTTCCCCCTCGGTGATTACGCCTATGACCAGGGCTACCGCAAGGTGGCGATCGTGGCCGAGGACTACGCCTTTCCGTACGCGCAGGTCGGCGGCTTCATGAAGACGTTCTGCGCCCGCGGCGGCAGCGTGCCCAAGAAGATCTGGGTCCCCATCGGCACCAGCGACTACAGCTCCGCCGTCGCACAGATCCCGCCGGATGTCGACGCGCTGTTCGTCGCCCTGGGCGGTACCGACGCGGTGAACTTCATCCGCCAGATGGACGACTTCGGTCTGCTCGACCAGATGGACATCCTGGGCGGCACCGTCACCGTGGACGGCACCCAGCTGGCCTCCATCGGTCCGCTGATGGAGGGCGTGGTATCCGGCTCGATCATGTCCGGTCAGCTCGACAACGACGCCTACAAATCGCTGGACCGCAAGTTCGGCGAGCTGCGCGGGCGTCCGCCGTCCCTGTTCGTGGAGAACTACTACCGCGCCGCCAAGTGGGCGCTGCTTGCGCTGGAGGACGTCGACGGCAATGTCGAGGACCAGGAGGCACTGCGCAAGGAACTGCTGCAGACCAGCTTCCAGGCGCCGGGCTCGTTCGTCTCCTTCGACCGCTATCACAACGTGGTGCCGGACGTGTACCTCAACCGCGTGGAGAAGGTGAACGGCGAGTGGCGCAACGTGCCCATCCGGACCTATTCGCGGGTGAGCCAGTTCTGGACCTTCGATCCGGAGCAGTACCAGGCTGCGCCGGCCTATGACCGCGACACCCCGAGCTGCCCGTAAGGCAGCCGGGGCGCTCGAGGGAGGCGCACGATGGATGCGGCACTGAAGCTGACGGGCGTGAGCCGCCAGTTCGGCGGGATCACCGCAGTCAGCAACGTCCACCTCGACCTCGAGCCCGGGGAGCGCTGCGCGCTCCTCGGGCCCAACGGGGCGGGCAAGACCACACTGTTCAACCTCATCGCCGGGGACATCCCGCCGAGCTCGGGACGCATCGAGCTCTTCGGCGAGGACATCACCCGGCACCCGGTCGCAGCCCGCGTCTGGCGCGGGCTGCGGCGCACTTACCAGAAGTCCGCGCTGTTCGACAACCTGAGCGTCGCAGAGAACCTCTTTCTGGGCGCCCTCGGTCCTGGCGGACGCGGCCACCTCACGGTCGGCCGGTCGCTGCGCTCGGCCCGGGCGCGCTGGGCGCAGGTGGAGCACACCGCGGACATGGTCGGTCTCTCCGGGCATCTCACGACCACCGCGGCGGCGCTGTCCCACGGCGAGCGCCGACAGCTCGAGATCGGCCTGGCACTGGGCGAGGACGCGCGGATGATCCTCCTGGATGAGCCCGCCGCCGGCCTTTCGCCCGAGGAACGCGCGACCCTGACGGGACTGCTCTCCGGGCTCTCCCGGGACTGTTCGCTGGTGATGATCGAGCACGACATGGACATGGCCCTGGCCCTGACCGAGCGCGTGGTGGTGCTCAGCGACGGGGCGCTGGTCGCCGAGGGCACCCCGGAGCAGATCGTGGACGACCCGCTCGTCCGCGAGGTCTATCTCGGCGGGGGAGGCGAAGCGGCATGAGCGCGTTGCTCTCCATCGACGATCTGCACGTCTATTACGCCTCGGCCCACGTCCTCCAGGGCGTGAGCTTCGAGCACGACGGCGGCGTCCTCTGCCTGCTCGGGCGCAACGGCATGGGCAAGACCACCCTGGCCCGCTCGATCATGGGCCTGGTCCCGGTCAGTGACGGCGAGGTCCGGGTACGGGGCGACGCGGTGACCAATCAAGCGCCCCACAGGGTGGCCGCGCGGGGCGTGGGCTACGTCCCCCAGGGCCGGGACATCTACCCCTCGCTCACCGTCGACGAGCACCTGCGCATGCTGGCGGGTCGTACCGAGGGGGAATGGACCATGCGCCGGGTCTACGAGCTCTTTCCCCGCCTGGAGGAACGCCGCACGGTCCATGCCGGCCACCTGTCCGGCGGTGAGCAGCAGATGCTGGCCATCGCACGGGCACTGATGACCAACCCGTCGCTGATGATCATGGACGAGCCCTCCGAGGGGCTGGCCCCGGTGATCGTGGAGCCGCTGATCGAGAAACTGCGCACCCTGGCGGCCTCGGGCATGGCGATCCTGCTGATCGAGCAGAACCTGCGCATGGCGACGGCGGTAGCCGACGAGCTGCTGATCATGGTCTCCGGCCGCCTGGAGGCGCGTATCCCGCCCCGGGAGCTCGAGGCGGACAGCGCGCTCCAGCAGCAGCTGCTCGGCGTCACGATGAACGACTGACCGCCGCCCGTGCGGCAGCGGAGGAAACACCAATGCCAAGCTATTTCCAGTTCGTTCTGACCCTGATGAACGGGCTTACCTACGGCGCGCTGCTGTTCGCCATCGCGAGCGGCTTCACCCTGGTCTTCGGGCTCATGCGCGTCCTCAACCTGAGCCACGGCGCCATCTACCTGCTCGGCGCCTACGTGGGCTACACCGTCTCCCGGACGGTCACGGACTGGGTCACCGCCTGGCTGCCCGCCCTCGGCGGTGTCGGCTGGGTAGCCGGGGTCTGCGGCGCCGGGCTCGCCGGTGCGCTGATCGCCCTGGTGCTCCAGCGCCTGATCCGGGGCGTCGACGGCGAGCTGCCGCAGACCCTGCTCACCCTGGGGCTCGCGATCACCATCGGCGACCTGTGCCTGTGGATCTGGGGCGGCCTGCCCCTGACCCTGGAGCCGCCGGAGGCGGTGAGCCAGGCGGTTCGCATCGCCGGCATCCCCTACCCGGGCTATCGCGTGTTCGTGATCGCGTTTGCGCTGTTCATCGGCGTCGCGCTCTACCTGCTGCTGTTCCGCTCCCAGCTCGGCCGGATCATCCGCGCGGGGGTCGACAACCGCGAGATGGTCGCCGCAACGGGCATCGACATCGACCGTCTGTTTCTCAAGGTGTTCATGCTCGGCGGCGCGCTCACCGGGGTGAGCGGTGCCATCGGCGGCTCCTACCTCGCGTTTCAGCCCGGCACCGATTTCGAGATCCTCACCATCGCGCTGTTCGTGGTGGTGATCGGCGGCCTCGGCAGCCTCCTCGGCTCCGCGGTGGGTGCGGTGATCGTCGGGCTGATCGACAGCTTCGGGCGT
>NZ_WNXE01000156.1:3385-5548 GCF_010993615.1 Arhodomonas sp. KWT
CGCGCCTACTTCAGCGAGCTGTCCATGTTCCTGTTGAGCGGAACGGTGATCCTGGTGCTGGCATTCCGCACCCAGGGCCTGTTCGGGCGCTCCGTCGAGAGGGGATAGGCCCATGCATACCGAGATCCGGACGTCCCTCAATGAGCGGCTGGCGGACGCCGCCCGGCGCGGCAACCGCCGCGACGTGACGACCGCGGCCGTGCTGATGGCCCTGGCGGTGCTCTACCCGCTGCTCGGGACCACGTTCCAGCTCCAGCTGCTCACCAGCGGGCTGATCACGGGCATGGTCGCGATGAGCTTCAGCCTCCTCGCGGGCTTCGGCGGCATGGTGTCGCTGGCGCAGATGGCCTTCTACGGCATGGCCGCCTACGTGGTCGGCATCGGCGGCCACGACATGGGCCTGCCGGCCCTGCTCACGGTGCCGCTGGCAGTACTCTCCGCCGCGGTGCTGGCCGGCCTGTTCGGGCTGATCGCCGTGCGCTCCTCGGGGATCTACTTCCTGATCATGACCCTGGCGCTGCTGCAGATGTTCTTCGGCGTGGCGATGCAGTGGCAGACCGTGACCGGCGGCTACAACGGCGTCGCCGGCATACAGGCCCCCGAGGTGGCCGGCTTCTCGCTGGGTGACGCCGCACCGCTGTACCTGGTGACCGTGATCGTGGCCGCGGCGAGCTACCTGGGCCTGCGCTGGCTGCTGCGCACCCCCTTCGGCCTGACCCTCCAGGGTATACGCGACCGCCCCGAGCGCATGCGGGCCCTCGGCTTCCGCGTCCAGCTGCACCGCTGGCTGCTGATGGTGCTATCGGGCGTCATCGCCGGCCTCGCCGGGGTTCTGGGCGTCTACTACCACGGTGTGGTGAGCCCGGACGTCGCCGGCCTGACGGCGTCGCTGATCGTGGTCCTGTCCGCGCTCGTGGGCGGGGTATCCAGCCTGGTCGGCGGGCTGATCGGGGGCATCCTCGTCACCGTGCTGATCAGCGTCGTCAGCTACCTAATGCAGCAGTGGTTCGGCACCAGCCATTACTGGACGGTGGTGGGCCTGATCTTCGTCGTCGTCGTCAAGAACTTCCCGAACGGGATCTTCGGCGTCGACGCCCGCACCCGCCGGGTCCTCGAGCGCGTGCTCACGCGCTGGACCGGGGCGGGGTCCGGCGGCGGCGAGCGCGCCGCGACCGGTAACGGAACGTCGCCGCAGACCCGGTAACCCGGGCCGGCACGGCAATCGACACGCAAGCAAAGGAACCGACAATGGCAAGAGTCGAGCGCAAGGTCCTCGTCGAGCGATTCCAGGAAATGGCGCGACGCGGCCAACCCATCATCGGCGGCGGCGCCGGTACCGGGATCTCCGCCAAGTGCGAGGAGGCCGGGGCCATCGACCTGATCGTCGTCTACAACTCCGGGCGCTACCGCATGGCGGGCCGGGCCTCGTCGGCGGGGCTGCTCGCCTACGGCAACGCCAACGAGATCGTCCAGGACATGGCCGGCGAGATCCTGCCGGTGGTCAAGCACACACCGGTGCTGGCGGGCGTCAACGGCACCGATCCGTTCGTGATCATGCCCAAGCTGCTGCGTGAGCTGAAGGAGCTCGGCTACTCCGGCGTCCAGAATTTCCCGACGGTGGGCATCATCGACGGGACGTTCCGGGTATCGCTGGAGGAGACCGGCATCAACTTCTCCACGGAAGTGGACATGATCCGCCAGGCCCATGAGCTGGACCTGCTGACCACGCCGTACGTGTTCTCCGCCGACGAGGCGGTCGAGATGGCACGCGCCGGCGCGGACATGATTGTGCCGCACATGGGCGTGACCACCGGTGGCAGCATCGGCGCACAGTCCTCGCGGACGCTCGACGAGTGCGTGGCACTGATCGACGAATGGGCCGAGGCGGCCAAGCGCGTGCGCCCGGACGTGCTCGTGATCTGCCACGGCGGGCCGATCGCCAACCCGGACGACGCGAGCTACGTGCTGCGCAACAGCGAACACTGCCAGGGCTTCTACGGCGCGAGCAGCATGGAGCGCCTGCCCACGGAGATCGCGCTGACCGACCAGATCCGGCGCTTCAAGGACATCGCCTGACCCCGCAGGATCACCGAGGAGGAGAGAGACGATGGCAAGGGTTTACGTAACCATGGTGCTCGACGCGGACATCGAACAGGCCTGGGG
>NZ_WNXE01000157.1:0-5543 GCF_010993615.1 Arhodomonas sp. KWT
CTTCCCCGTATTGATGAGTGCGACTCATGGCTCCTATGGAGCCGGGCTGGTTAATCCAACGGCGGCAGGCAGTTACGGTCCTCGGACGGTGTGATTGCCACCGGGTTTCCCAACCGCGGTATTCAGTAGCCACTGAGGAACGAGCCATGCGAGCAGCCGTATTCGCCGCGTTCACCCTGTCTCTCGCCGCACCGGCCGCCATGGCGCAGCCGGGCGTCGACGTCGATACCGGGAAGCTCTCCAGTGTTGCCCCGGCCCTGGAGCGCTATACCAGGGACGACCTGCTCGGGCGTGAGTGGCAGGACGATGCGCTATCGAAACGGGACCGGTCCCTCGTCACGGTGGCGGCGCTCATCGCCCGTAACCAGGGCGAGGACCTGCCGAACTACATCCGTGTCGCCCTCGACAACGGCGTCAGCCCCGCGGCGATCTCCGAGACCATCACGCATCTCGCCTTTTATGCGGGGTGGCAGAACGCCATGACCGCCGTCGATGCGGCGGCGGCGGTGTACGAGCAGCGCGGTATCTCCCGTGACGAGCTCCCGGCTGCGGCGCCGCAGGAGATGCTCCCCCTCGACAAGGAGGCGGAGGCGGAACGCCAGGCCTACGTGCAGAAGCGTTATGGCGATGTGTCCCAGGGCGTGGTGGACAATACCGAGGAGCTCCTCTTCCGTGACCTGTGGCTGCGCCCGGCGCTCGAGCCACGCGAGCGCAGTCTCGTCACGGTGTCCGCGCTGATCGCCGCCGGCCATGTGGAGCAGATCCCGTTCCATCTCAACCGCGCGATGGATAACGGCCTCACCAAGGACGAGGCCTCGGCGATGCTCTCGCACCTGGCGTTCTACGCCGGTTGGCCCAATGTCTTCTCGGCGCTGCCCGTTGCCCGGGACGTTTTCGAATCGCGGAAAGGGGAATGAAAGACGTCCGGTAGCGCCTTCTATGCAATCTGCACGGTGTCCGGTTCCCGGGCACCGTGCCTATGGCGACTTTTGCAGGGCCGTCCTCCGGGGCCCGGCCGGGGACACGCCGTGCATCCGCCGCCGGGTGGGCGGGAGCGTGACCACTGGCTCGGCCGCGCGCGATGGTCCGTTTCGCGCGTCTCCCATATCCACACTCGATCAAAGGCAAACACGGTTAGCGGGGCCGGCATGACATGCCCGCACTGAATCGTGAGGAACGACCATGAGTACCTTTACCGTCAATGGAAAGACCCACCGCTTCGACGGTGACCCCCAGACCCCGCTGCTCTGGTATCTGCGTGACGTCAGTCGCCTGACGGGCACGAAGTACGGCTGCGGGATGTCGCTGTGCGGCACCTGCACCGTCCATCTCGACGGCGAACCGGTTCGCTCCTGTGTCACACCGGTCTCCCAGGCCGAAGGCAAGGCCGTCACGACCATCGAGGCCATGAGCGAGGATGCGGTGGGCCGGCGTGTCCAGCAGGCCTGGCTCGATCTCGGCGTCGCCCAGTGCGGCTACTGCCAGGCCGGCCAGATCATGAGTGCCACCGCACTTCTCCGGGACAACCCGGCACCGGATGACGAGCAGATCAACCAGGCCATGAGCGGCAACATCTGCCGTTGTGGCACCTACGCCCGCATCCGCCAGGCCATCCACAGGGCCGCGGCAACGCAGGAGGACGAGGCATGAACACCCCGGTGGACGATCTGCTGCTCGCCAACGTCAGCCGCCGTCACTTTCTCAAGGGATTGGCCGCCGGGAGCGCCCTGGTGCTCGCGGCCCGCTGGGACCTCGCGCTCGGCGAGGAGGAGAAGGAGTATGGCGCCGACGCCATGCCCCATGGCTGGGTCGACGACCCGAACGTGTTCATCCGCATCGACGCGGACGGCACGGTCACGGTCACCAACCATCGTGCCGAAATGGGGCAGGGCATACGCACCAGCCTCGTGATGGTGGCCGCCGACGAGCTCGGTGCCGACTGGGACCGCGTGCGTGTCGAGCAGGCACCGGCGGACCAGGAGAAGTACGGTAACCAGAACACGGACGGCTCGCGCAGCATGCGCCACTGGTTCGCGCCGATACGTCGCGCCGGCGCGGCCGCGAGGATGATGCTGGAGCGCGCCGCTGCCGAGCGCTGGGGCGTGCCGGCCTCCGAGTGCCATGCCCGGGTGCACGCCGTGGTCCACGCTGCCAGTGGCCGGGAGCTCGGTTTCGGGGATCTGGCCGCCGCGGCCCGGGAGCTGTCGGTGCCGCCGCGGGAGCGTCTCGAGCTCAAGCCGCAGTCCGAGTGGCGCTACATCGGCGAGGATGCCGGTCCCGCCTACGACGTGAAGCGGGGCAGTGTCGTGCGCCCGAAGGCGATCGACGGCGAGGATATCGTCACCGGGCAGGCCGTCTACGGCGCCGATGTCGTGTTCGAGGACATGCTGTATGCCGTCGTGGCGCGGCCGCCGGTCTACGGCGCCATGCTGCGCAGCGTCGACGACGGCGAGGCGCTAAAGGTCCCCGGCGTCTTGCGGACGGTGGAGATCGACGGCACCGGTCAGCCGGCGGGCTTCAAGCCATTGGGCGGTGTCGCCGTGGTCGCCGAGAACACCTGGGCGGCGATCCAGGGGCGCAAGGCGCTGAAGATCGACTGGAACCTCGAGAGCGCCGGCGATAACGCCGCCTATGACTCGGAGGCCTACCGCAAGCAGCTGCAGCAGACCGCCCGCGCGCCGGGCAAGGTGATCCGTGACGAGGGGGATATCGAAAGCGCCCTGGCGGATGCCGCGGAGCGCGTGAGCGCCACCTACTACATGCCGCACATGGCACAGGCGCCGATGGAGCCGCCGGTGGCGGTGGCGCGCATCGTGAACGGCCGCGCCGAGGTCTGGGCCCCGGTACAGAACCCGGGCGCCACCCGCTCCGGGGTGGCCAAGCGGCTCGGGCTCGAGCCGGAGGACGTCACGGTCAACGTGACGCTGCTCGGCGGTGGTTTCGGGCGCAAATCCAAGCCGGACTTCGCCCAGGAGGCCGCCAGCCTGACAAAGGCGTTCGACGGCCGACCGGTACGCGTGCAGTGGACACGGGACGACGACCTCCACCACACGTATTTCCACGCGGTCTCCGTCGACCGCCTGGAGGCGGGCCTGGATGCGGACGGTCGGGCACTCGGCTGGCGCCACCGAACCCTGTCGCCGAGCATCGGCTCGCTGTTCGCCCCCGACCCGGAGCACATCGCCCCGTTCGAGCTGGGGCAGGGGTTCAACACCATGCCCTTCGATATCCCGGCCATCCGCCTGGAGAATCCCGAGGCGCCGGCACACGTGCGAATCGGCTGGTTCCGGTCCGTCTACAACCTGCCCCACGCCTTTGCCATCCAGAGCTTCGCCGCGGAGCTCGCCGAGGCCGCCGGGCGTGATCACCGGGACTATCTGCTCGAGCTGCTGGGGCCCTCCCGCGAGATCGACCCCCGGACCTTCGGCGATCCGTGGAACTACGGCGAGAACCCCGAGCGTTACCCCATCGATATCGGCCGGATGCGCGCCGTCATCGAGAAGGCCACGGCCGAGGCCGGGTGGGGGCGCGACCTGCCGAAGGGCAGGGGACTGGGACTGGCCGTGCACAACAGCTTCGTCTCGTACACGGCGGTAGTGTTCGACGTGGAGCTCGGCGACGGCGGCGGCCTCATCATCCACAGTGCCGACATCGCCTTCGACTGCGGTCCCCAGGTCAATCCCGAGCGCATACGGGCACAGCTCGAGGGGGCCTGCGTCATGGGTATCGGTATCGCGATGCAGAGCGAGATCACCTTCAGCGAGGGACGGGTCCAGCAGGACAACTTCCACCAGTACCTGGTCCCCCGCATCGACAGGGCGCCTCGCGAGACGCGTGTGCATCTGATCAACCCCGACAGCGAGGCCGCGATCGGCGGCGTCGGAGAGCCCGGGCTCCCGCCGGTGGCGCCGGCACTGTGCAATGCGATCCACGCCGCGACAGGCAGGCGCATCCGCCGGCTGCCGGTCGGCGACCAGCTGTCCGCCTGATGGGCGGTCTTCCCGTGACCCGCCACGGACCGTGCCTGCGCCGGCCCCACGGCAGGCGCCTTTCTGGAGCGGATCCGCGGCGGGCACGGCCCCGCGAGCCCGGGGTGCCGGGGCGGAGGTCACGGCTTCAGCCTGCACATCATCCAGAACGGATCGGAATTCGACATGACTAGCCGGAAAACACTCTGCGTGGCGGGAGCCAGCGGCCTGGTCGGCTCCAATATCGTCAAGGCGGCACTCGAACGGGGCTATCACGTCAACGGCACGATGCGCGATGCCGGCGACGACGATAAACGCCGCTATCTCATGGCATTGCCGGGGGCCGGGGAGCGGCTTACGCTGTTCTCCGCGGACGCCGGGGACAGCACGAGCTTCGATGCCGCGCTCGAGGGGGCCGATGCGGTGTTCATCGCCTGCCTCCCGCCGATCTATCGGGCGCAGGACGGCACGCCGGCGAGCGGGCTCGACCGCCAGCGGGGCTACGACGAGATCGTCCGACCCGTCGAGGAGGGATGCCTTAACGTCCTGCGCGCCACCGACCGCCAGGGGGTCGGCAACGTCATCCTGTGCTCCTCGACCTCGAGCACCAACCCGCCCGAACCCGTCGCGGTGAAGACCGAGGCGAACGCCGTCTCGGATCCGGAGCGGCAGATCGCGGCGGGAAAGTTCACCGCCGCCGAGAAGATCGTGATGGAGCGCGCGGTCCGCGAGTTCTGCGAGGGCCACGGCCAGCGGCTGTGCATCCTCCTGCCGACCATGATGCTCGGGCCGGTGGTCCTGCCCCGGCACCTCGAGAACGGCAGTCACAGCCTCCTCGTGCGGCTGAGCCGCGGTGAGCAGGGCTGGCATCAGTCCGTGCCGGCGGGGTCCATGTCCGTTTCCCACGTGGCCGACGTGGCCGCGCTGTTCCTCGCCGCTTACGAGGATCCGCGGGCGCAGGGCCGCTATTTCGCCGTGTACGACAGCTGGTCGTGGCGTGACCTCTATGCGGAGTTCGCCCGGCATGTGCCGGCGTCCGGGCTGCCTGCGCCGCTCGACGGCGAGCCCGAAGCGCCGACACGCTTCGATTTCACCCGCCGCGACAGCCTGGGTGTGGCCATGCGCGATATCCCCACGACCATCGCCGAGACCTGCGAGTGGCTGAAGGGCCATCCCTTCGGCGGTGCCGTCGGGCAGGGGTAGGGGCACCGGCCGCAGGGACGTTCCCACGGCATTGATCGCGTCATCTTCGTCGTACACAGGCGGCACGCCCTTTCTGGCCACGATCGATAGAGGCCCCGGTCCATGGTGTCGGGGTTGCCTCTGCGGCGGCCGATGGCCCTTCATCCGGGCGTCGCCCTGATCGTGATGCGCCATGACCGCCGTTCCCATGGCAGCGGCCGTGTCTACCCCGGGCAGGGCGCATATCCTCGCATCCGGTGATGGTGTCTTCTCGTTTTCGTGCGCTCCGGCGGTGCGGCGGTACCGGTGAGGGCGGGTGCAACCGAATTGACATAGTGTTGATTCGACACTAAGTTGGAGGCTCCTGTACGTGGAGGGACACGACGGTGCGCG
>NZ_WNXE01000158.1:0-5488 GCF_010993615.1 Arhodomonas sp. KWT
TCGTTGCCGGCGAAGTGGAACTGCGCCGGCACGGTGAGACGGGCGGCCTTGTCGAGGTGCCGGTGGATGCCCCCCGGGTAAAAGCTCACGACCCGGTCCGCACCGGACTCGATACCAGCCAGATAGGACAGGATGCCCCCCATGCAATAGCCGAGCGAGGCGACGCTGCCGTCGCACTCGGGTCGCCGGCGTAGCGCCCGGACGGTGCTGGCCAGGTCCTTCACCGCGACCGAGAAGTCGATCTCGCCGACCAGCCGGAAGGCGGTCTCCATGTCGTCTCCCTCGTAGGCGAGCTCCACGCCGGGCGACTGGCGCCAGAATACGTCCGGGGCGAGCACCACATAGCCGTCCAGCGCGTACTGCTCGGCGACGCTGCGGATATGGTGATTGACGCCGAAGATCTCCTGGATCAGGACGATGCCGGGACCCCGGCCCGCCGGCGGCAGTGCCAGGTATCCCCTGAAGGTCCGGTCGTCGTGGCTGGCGATATCGATCCACCGGGTGTCGACGGCTTGCAGTGGCATGGCTCCTCCGTGGTGGCAGTGGTTTCCCGTGCAAATGGGGGCACGGGCCGCGAACGCAGCGTTGATTCGTCGGCTAATCGTAGGCGGGGTAGGGCGGGGCAGACAACGATGGCCGCCGCGGTCAGTGCGGGGACCACGGGAAGGCCGGCGGGGGAGGCCCGCCGGCCCGTGCGGTCTCACCGCCGGGGGGCTCCGGCGTGTTCAGGCGGCGTCGTTGGCGCGGGTCTCGCCCTCGCCGGCGGGAGCCGTATGGGTGACCTCGCGGGCGAGGCGCTCGCCGAGGCTGCGCACGCCCTGGAGCTCCTGGCCGATGGTGGTGTCGAGCTCCTCGAGGAAGCCGCGCTGGTGCTGCCAGTAGTCCTGCAGCGAGCGCTCGTCGTGTACCGCCATCATGCAGCGCGTCTCCTCCAGCGCCAGCTCCATGCACCGGCGCATGGTATCCATGTGCAGCCGGGTGAGCTGCTCGGCGAAGCCGAGCCAGGCCTCCATGAGCTCGCGTTGCGGGGTGAGCATCGCGCTCCAGTCGGGGCGCGGCATTGACGGGGTTTCGGGTCCGGTCTCCATGGGGTTGCTCCGAGTCATGGCTGAGGGGGGAGCCACAACGTATAGCGCCGGCCGGGCCGGAAGGGAACCGCCGTTCGGCTGCCCGGTGGGCCGCCCGGCGGGTCCCCCGTTCTACCGGTTCGTGCCGCGGAGCCGGGGATGCCCCGCTAGTCCGAGTCCCCGGACTGGTCCAGCCACTCGACGCGGAAGAGATCGAGGCGCCGGTCGCGGGTGTTGCGTACCGAGCCCTCGGCACGCAGCTGGATCAGCCGGTCCATGTCGAGATCGGTGATCAGGGTCATCTCCGTGTTGGGCGTCGACTCCGCCACGATCCCGTCGTGGGGGAAGGCGAAGTCCGAGGGCGAGAACACCGCGGTCTGCGAGTACTGGATCTCGATGTTCTCGACCTTGGGGAGGTTGCCCACGCTGCCGGTGATGGCGACGTAGCACTCGTTCTCGATGGCACGTGCCTGGGCGCAGCGGCGCACCCGCAGGTAGGCGTTCTTGGTGTCGGTCCAGAACGGCACGAAGAGGATCTGCATGCCCTGGTCGGCGAGCAGCCGGCCGAGCTCCGGGAACTCCACGTCGTAGCAGACTAGGATGCCGATACGCCCGGCGTCGGTGTCGAAGATGCGCAGGGCATCGCCGCCCTGGACGCCCCAGTAGAAGCGCTCGTCCGGAGTGGCGTGGAGCTTGTACTGGCTGTCCGTGGTGCCGTCGCGCCGGCACAGGTAGGCGACGTTGTAGAGCACGCTCTCGTCTTCATCGTACAACGGCATGGAGCCGGCGATGATGTTGATGTTGTAGCTCACCGCCAGCCGGGACATCGCCTCGACGATCTCCTCGGTGTACTGCGCGAGCCGGCGCATGGCCTCGGCGGGCTCGTCCTGGTTGAACTGCGCGAGCAGCGGCGCGTTGAAGAACTCCGGGAAGAGGATGAAGTCGCTGTTGTAGCCGGCCATGGCGTCGACGAAGAACTCGATGTTCGTCATCAGGTCGTCGAACGTCTTCACCCGGCGCATCTGCCACTGCACCGTGCCAACGCGCACCAGCGACTTGCGCCCGCCGATCAGCGGACTGCGCTCGGCCTCGTAGAAGATGTTGTCCCACTGCACCAGGGTCGCGTAGGCGTGGGAGTCGCGGTCCTCCGGCATGTAGCCGGTGATCACACGGCGCACGTGGAAGTCGTTGGCGAGCTGGAACGAGAGGATCGGGTCGTAGATCTCCCGGCGCTTGACCAGCTCGATGTACTCCTCGGGCGTCATCTCCCCGGCGTGCTCGCGGTAGCCCGGGATGCGCCCGCCAGCGACGATGGCGCGGAGGTTGAGGCTGCGGCAGAGCTCCTTGCGCGCGTCGTAGAGGCGCCGGCCGAGGCGCATCTCGCGGTAGTCCGGGTCGACGAAGACGTCCACGCCGTAGAGGACGTCGCCGTTGGGGTCGTGGTTGGTGAGGAAACCGTTGCCGGTGATCTCCTCATAGGTGTGCTTGTCGCCGAAGCGGTCGTAGTCGACGATCATCGAGATCACCGCCGCGGCTACACGGCCGTTGTCCTCGATGCAGATCTGTCCCTCCGGGAAGCGGTTCACCTGGGCGGCGAACTGCTTGCGCGACCATGCCCCGCCGAGGGTGTTGTAGACGCGGTCCATGATGTGCTTGACGTCCGGGTAGTCGGACAGCCGCAGGTTCCGCAGGCGCAGGCGGTGCTCCTCGCCGTCCCGCTCGTTGCCTTGGTCGTCGCTTGCACGCATCGGAATTTCTTCGCTTGCCGTAGGTCCGACATGGGAGAATATCATGCCGATCCGGTGGGCCGTCCCCGAGCGCGATCGGCGATGCAGTGACGGGACCGGGGAGCGATCTTCCCAGAGGGATTGTCGCGTGTCAGGGCACCGCGGCGGTTCGGGGGCAGAGCGCGTTCGCGCCGGCGTGGCGGGGCTCACGTCAGGCAGGTGCGATGCCGCCGCCGGACCGCTCCCGCACTCCCTCCGGGCCGGACTGCGTTGCGGTAGGGCAGCGTTGCCCACCGCTCATGTAGTCTGGCACCACCGTGCGGCTCGTGCCTTGCCCCATCGATGCACAGTCCGGCTGACGCGTGACACGACCTCTGAGACGATTAGCAATAACTCGAATGACGCGATCCTCGATCTCTCAAGCCGGCTGCGGGCTGGCACTGGTGCTCGCGCTCTGGGTCCAGGGCGTGCCGGCGGCGTCGCTGCACCTGGACGTGGATGCGCCGGAAGGGCGGGCGCGGCAGAACGTCATGGCCTACCTCGGCGAGCCGCCCGAGGTGGGCAGTGAACGCGAGGCCCGTGCCTACGCCCGCCATACCGTGGATGCCGTGCGCCGTGCCCTCGAGGCGGTGGGCTACTACAACGCCGGCATCGAGACGGACGTCGCCGCTGCGGACGATGGCTGGCGCGTGACCTTCCGCATCGATCCCGGCGAGCCGGTGCATATCCGTAAGCTGGACGTGCGCGTCACCGGCGAGGGCGCGGGTACCAGGCTCTTCGACACGGTGATTGCCAGCCTGCCCCTCGCCGAGGGTGACGCCCTCGACCACGGGGCCTACGAGACCGCCAAGACCCGCCTGCGCAACACCGCACTGTTGAACGGCTACTTCGACGGCGGCTTCGGCGAGCACCGCATCGCCGTGGACACGGAACAGCGCACTGCCGACATCACCCTGGTCTACGACACCGGCCCGCGCTACGAGCTCGGGGAGGTGACCTTCCAGGGCGATCTGCCGTTCAACGACGAGCTCCTGCGGCGTCTGGTGCCCTTTGACACCGGCGCCCCCTACGCTGCGGAACGCGTCGCCGCGCTCAACCGCAACCTGCTCGACAGCGGCTATTTCGGTGACGTCCAGGTCTCCCCCGAGCGCGACGCCGCCGAGCCCGGTGGCGCCGTGCCCGTCACCGTCAACGCCACCGCCCGCGAGCCCAACACGCTCGGCTTCGGTGCCGGTTTCTCCACCGATGAGGGGCCGCGGGCGCGGATCAACTGGCAGCGCCACTGGGTCAACGCCTCGGGCCATACCGCCGGCGCGGAGCTGCGCGTCTCCGCGGTGCGTCAGAACCTCTCGGGGAACTACACCATCCCGTTGCGCGACCCGCTCAACGACGAGCTCCAGCTCCAGGCCGGACTCCAGCGCGAGGACATAGAGGACACCCGGAGCAGCCGGGCCACGCTCGCCGTGCGCCGTCGCCAGCACTTCGATTCCGGCTGGGAGCGGGTGCAGTCCCTGCGCCTGCTCCACGAGGACTTCACCCAGGCGGACCAGGAGGCGACGACGACCCTGCTCATGCCGGGCCTGAGCTTCTCGCGTACCCGCTCCCGCGGCGGCGTCGATCCCTACTGGGGCGACCGCCAGAGCTACAGCATCGAGGTCGCCCAGAAGGGCGTGGGTTCCGACGTCTCCATGGCCCGGGGGCTGGTGGGCATGAAGTGGCTGCGGACCTATTTCGAGCGCCACCAGATCAGTGTGCGCGCCGACCTCGGCGCCATCGCCACCTCCAACTTCGAGCGCATCCCCTCGTCGCTGCGCTTCTTTGCCGGCGGTGACAACAGTGTGCGCGGCTACGGCTACAACACCCTGTCCCCGGAGGACGACGACGGCGACCTGCTCGGCGGGCGCTACCTCGCCACCGGCAGCATCGAGTACGGCTATCGCTTCGCCGAGTCCTGGCGGGCGGCGGTGTTCACCGATGCCGGCAACGCCTTCGACGAGCCGGGCACGGACTTCAAGGTGGGCAGCGGTTTCGGCATCCGCTGGCTCTCGCCGGTGGGCCCGGTGCGGCTGGACTTCGCCTGGGGCGTGAGCGAACCGAACCCGCCGTTCCGTATCCACATCTCGCTGGGGCCGCCGCTGTGATCCGGCGCATCCTCCTCGCAGTCCTCGGCGTGCTGGTGCTCGCTGTGCTCGGCCTGGCCTGGCTGGCCGGTACGACCACCGGCGCCCGCCAGGCCGTCGCGCTTGCCGAGCGCTTCGTGCCCGGCTTCAGCGCCGAGGTCGTCGACGGCAGCCTGTGGCGCGGTGTGAGCCTCAATCGCCTGCGCTACGACATGCCCGGCGTGTCCGTGGCCGCCGACGCGGTGGTCCTGCGCTGGCAGCCCGGCTGCCTGATGGACGGCACGGTCTGCGTGGACCGGCTGGCTACCCGCGGACTCGACGTGGCCGTCGATACCGGCGAGCTGCCGGCAGGGCAGCCGACGGCGCAGCCGGGAGACGGCGGCTTCGCCCTGCCGGTGCGCATCGCCGTCTCCCGCGTCGTCCTGGACGACACCCAGGTACGCGTGGACGAGCGCCGGCTGCGGCTCGCCTCGCTGACCACGGCGGCGGACGCCGCGGGCAACCGGCTTTCGATGGACGAGACGACCCTGGACGGGCTGCAGATCGACCTTCCGGCCCCGCCGGCGGACGGGGG
>NZ_WNXE01000159.1:0-5461 GCF_010993615.1 Arhodomonas sp. KWT
GTGGCCACCGTGCCGCCGATCGCCCCGATGTTGGAGATGGTGATGGTCCCGCCCTTCATGTCCTCGGCGGCCACACGTCCGGCCCGCGCCGCCTCGACCAGCTCGTTCAGGGCCTTGGCGGTGGCGAGCAGCGACAGCGACTCCACCCCCTTGATGTTCGGGACGACCAGCCCGTGGGCGGCATCTACGGCCACACCGATGTTGTGCCGGCGGTGGTAATGGATCTCCTCGTGCTCGTCGTCGAAGGTCGCGTTGAGCTGCGGAAAGGCGCGCAGGGTGAGGGACAGCGCCTTGACGAAGAACGGCATCAGGGTGATGCGCACCTCCTCGCGGTAGTGATCGCGGATCTCCGCATACACCTCGGTCAGGGCGGTGACGTCCACCTCGTCGGCGTAGGTGTAGTGCGGGATGGTCCGCGCCGACGCACTCATCTGCCGGGCCATCGCCGCACGCACGCCCTTGAGGGGCTCGCGGCGGATCACCTCGTCGCCGCCGCCCGTGGCGGCGCCCGACGATGCCGAAGCCGGAGCCGCCGCCTCCGCTCCCTTCGCCGGCGCCGTTCCGGCCTCGGCAAAGGCACGCACGTCCTCCTTGTAGACCCGCCCCTTCTTGCCCGAACCAGGCACGGCATGGACGTCCACCCCGAGCTCCCGGGCCAGGCGCCGCACTGCCGGGCTCGCCGGCACCCGTCCGGCGGGCCCGGCGGACCGCCCGTTGCCGTCCCCGGCCGCCGCCGGGGATACCGCCTCGCCACCGGAGGCCGGTTCCGCGGGCGGTGCCGGCGACCGGTCACTGTCCGTCGCCGGCGCCGTAGCGGCATTACCGCCGCCAGGCTCGGCGGCGTCACCGTCCTCGCCGGCGACCTCGATGGCGAACAGCGGCTCGTGCACCCGCGCGATCTCGCCCTTGGCGTAGTAGCGCTTCACCACCCGGCCGGTCTCCATGGCCGGGATCTGCACAAGGGCCTTGTCCGTCATCACGTCGCAGACGGGCTGGTCCTCCTCGACGTTATCGCCCTCCTCGACCAGCCATTCGGAGAGCTCGCACTCGACAATGCCTTCGCCGATATCCGGCAGGATGAAGTCCTTGATCATGGTGGTGCCCTAGAAGTTCACGGTCTGCTCGATCGCGGCGAGCGTCTTGAGGTGGTCCGGCATGTACTCCCGCTCGTGGGCCAGCGGGAACGGCGTGTCCAGGCCCGTGACCCGGCAGATCGGTGATTCCAGGTAGAGGAAGCAGCGCTCCTGGACCGTGGCGGAGAGCTCGGCGCCGAAGCCGGCGGTGCGCGGCGCCTCGTGGTTGATCACCAGCCGCCCGGTCTTGAGCACGGAGCGCGTCACGGTCTCCACGTCCCAGGGCAGCAGCGTGCGCAGGTCGATGACCTCACAGTCGATGCCCTTCTCCGCGGCCATCTCCGCGGCACGGGTCACCACCTCCACCTGCGCCCCCCAGGCGAGCACCGTGACGTCGCCGCCCTCGCGCAGCACCTCCGCGCGCCCGAGCTCGGCGGTGTAGTCCTCCTCCGGGACATCGCCCACCGCCGCGCGGTAGAGGCGCTTGGGCTCGAAGAACAGCACCGGGTCCGGATCACGGATGCTCGCCAGCAGCAGCCCCTTGGCGTTCTCCGGGGTGCTCGGCACCACCACCTTGAGGCCCGGCGTGTGGCAGAAGTAGGCCTCCGGGGACTGGGAATGGTAGTGCCCGCCGGAGATGCCGCCACCGTAGGGGCTGCGGATGGTGAGCCCGCCGACGTTGAACTCGTTGCCCGAGCGGTACCGGAACTTGGCCGTCTCGTTCACGATCTGGTCGAAGGCCGGGAAGATGTAGTCGGCAAACTGGATCTCCGCCACCGCCCGGAAGCCGGCGGCGGCGAGGCCGTTGGCGAAGCCGATGATGCCCTGCTCCACCAGCGGCGTGTTGAAGCAGCGCTCGTTGCCATAGCGGTCGCGCAGGTGACTGGTCGCGCGGAAGACGCCGCCGAACTGGCCGACGTCCTCGCCAAAGCAGATCACCCGCTCGTCCGCCGCCATGGCGGTGTCCAGGGCACTGTTGAGGGCCTGCAGAAGATTCATCCTTGCCATCACTCGATCCGCCCCGCCGTCTTCGGATAGGCGTCCGGGTTCGCCCGCACCTGCTCACGCAACGCCTCGTACTGCTCGGTGAGGTTCCAGGGCGGTGCGGCGTAGACATCCTCGATCAGGCGTGCAAGCGACGGCGCCGGCTTGGCCTCGGCGGTCTTCATCGCGGCAAGGATCTCGTCGCGGTACCCCTGGCGCAGGGCCTCGTCGCGCTCCGCGTCCCACCAGCCCTGCGCCTCCATGAACGCGCGGATGCGTGCGATCGGATCGAAGCGCTGCCAGGCCTCCTCCTCCTTGCGGCTGCGGTAGCCGGAGGGGTCGTCGGAGGTGGAGTGGGCACCGAGGCGGTAGGTCATCGCCTCGATGAGCACGGGCACGCCCTCGCTCACCGCCTGGCGCCGCGCCTCCTGCGTCGCGAGGTAGACGGCGAGGAAGTCGTTTCCGTCGACGCGGATGGAGCGCACCCCATAGCCGACGCCGCGGGCGGCGACGCCGTCGCCGGCGTACTGCTCGCTCACCGGGGTGGAGATCGCATAGCCGTTGTTGCGGCAGAAGAAGATCACCGGGCAGCGGATCACCGCCGCCATGTTCAGCGCGGCGTGGAAATCCCCCTCCGAGGCCGCGCCCTCACCGAAGTAGCAGATGCTGCAGCGCCCCTCGCCGGCGAGCTTCTGGCCGTAGGCGTAGCCCGCGGCCTGGGGGATCTGGGTCGCCAGCGGCGAGGAGACGGTCATGTACGACAGCGCGCGGCTGCCGTAGTGGACCGGCATCTGCCGGCCCTTGCCGAGGTCGTCCTCGGTGGCAAAGAGCTGGTCCATGAACTGCGCCGCGGTGAAGCCGCGGTAGCGCAGCGCGCCCTGCTCGCGGTACTGGGGCAGAATCATGTCGTCCGGTTCGAGCCCGGCCGCACTGCCCACCGTGGCGGCCTCCTCGCCGGTGGCGGTGAGGTAGAACGACAGCCGGCCCTGACGCTGTGCTGCGACCATGCGTTCGTCGAGCAGCCGCGTAAACACCGCGGCGTCGTGCATCGCGAGCACGATCTCCTTCGCCACACCCGAGGGGTCGGCGCCTTCGTAGGGCCTGCCATCCTCGCCGAGCATCCCGTAGATCGGGATGGTCAGCGCGGACTCGGTAATGAAATCCGGGGTATGGATGCGCGGGGCATCCACTGAAGACGGCGCATACATGGCGGACTTCTCCCCTCCTCCGTGATTGTGTTCTGTCCGCGGGCCGATGCCCGCGCCGCTTATCGGTCTCAATGCAGTCTAGCAGCAGCACACCCCGCCGACGCCATCACCGGTCCTGATCCGCACCGGATAGCGATAACGCGCCCGCGAAGGGGCCGCGGACACAGTCCCCCCGTGGCCCACCGGTCTACCCGTAACACGGCGGTGATGGCGGCGCACATGGGGCTCTTCTAGGCTTACCTCCGGGGCGACCGAACCGGTCCCCCGGGATCGCCCCTGCCAGGACCCCGGCAGCGGCCGCGACGCGGCGTACGGGGGTTCCCGGCGGCGATACCGGGGTCGCGGGCATCCAGGAACATAACGACGACCGTGCCCGGACCTTCAGCCCCCGCCACACCGCAACCGGGAGGAGACAATCCATGCGACGTCCACCCATTCGCCGGCACACCCTTCCCGCCGCCCTGGTTATCGCCGCCGCACTCGCGTGCCCGGCCGCCCTCGCCCAGGAGCAGTCGGGCGACAGCGGCGCCCCCGCGGACGCCCTGGCCAGCGCACAGACACGTATCACCGGCCTGGAGAACGATCTCTCAGACGCCCGCGACCGTGCGGACAACCTCGAATCACAGCTCGACGACGCCCGTGAACGCGTCGAGTCGCTCGAACAGCAGCTCACCGAGCGCACCGATGCCCGGGACCGCCTGCGTAACGAGCTCGATAAAGCGAAGGAACAGGTCGGTTCGCTGGAGGCGGAGACCGCCGAGCTGCGCAAACAGCTCACCGCAACGCAGGGCAAGCGGGACGCCTTCGAACAGCAGCTCGCCGAGCGCACCGATACCCGGGACCGCCTGCGCGGCGAGCTCGGCAAGGCAAAAGAGCGGATCGATTCGCTGGAGGCGGAGACCGCCGACCTGCGCGAACAGCTCACCGCGACCCGCAAGGAACAGGGTCGGCTGACCGAGGCGCTGCAGAAGGCACGTCAGCAGGGCGAGGAGACCGCCGCGACACTGGACGACGCCCGCGGGACCATCGACAACCAGAAAAGCACCATCGCCCAACTCCGCGAACGCGCCGGCACCCTGAAGGATAGCCTCGACCAGGCCCGCGCCACCGTGAAGTCGCGGGAGCAGACCATCGCCGGGCTGCGCGCGCAGCTCGCCCCCGCCAACGGCGGCACGGCGTCGCTGGACGAGGCCCGTGCGCAGGCATCCGAGGCCGCGGCGCATTTCCGCGACGTACATGCCGCCCATCGCCGGGACGAGGCCGATGACCAGGCCCTCACCGAAGCACGCCAGGCGCTGCGCGTTGCCCAGTCACTGGTCGCCCGGCTGGAGCACGAAGGGCTCTACGACGTGCGCGGCGGCGACACCCTGGGCCAGGTCGCCGCGAGGTTGTACGGCGAGGCCAACCGCTGGCCCACGCTCTACGAGGCCAACCGGCACGTCCTGGAGAACCCGGACACCCTGCGTGACGGCATGATCCTGGTGACGCCGGCCCCCTGAGCCGTGTCCCCCGGGGCTCAGCCCCGGGGCGTCGCCCCCGTCTCCGCGAGGAATCCGTGTATCGCATCGGCACACGCCGGTGCGCGTTCCTGGTGCAGGGCGTGCCCGGCGGCAGGGATTTCCGCGGTACGCAGGTCGGCGAAGCAGGCGAGTCGCGCCGACCAGTCATCGCCCCCGCGCAGACGGCGGACGACGGACGACTCGCCGCCCCAGAGCCAGAGCACGGGGGCCTCGATCGCCCGCCAGCACGCCATCGCCTCCTCGAGCCGGTAGAGCACCGGGTTCGGCCGGCGATGGGCCGGGTCGCCACGCAGGCGCACCGCCCCGTCCACCTCCCGGCCCCAGCAGCGCGCGAGATACGCCGCCACCGCCCCGGGCATGCGGGGGTTGCGCCCGGCCAGGTGGTCCGCCAGCGCCCCGTAGTCGGGGAAGGACCGCAGGCGCGGTGTCTGTGCGAGGCTGTCCAGCCACTCCCGGTAGCGCCCAGGCGCGGTCTCCGCGGCAGTGGCCGGGAGCCCGAAGCCCTCCAGCGAGACCACCGCGCGCACCCGCTCCGGGCGCACGCCGGCGTAGAGCCCGGCGACGTTGCCACCCATGCTGTGGCCGACCAGAACCACCGCTTCGCCCGCGGGCACCGCCCGGTCGATCAGGGCGTCCAGATCAGCGAGGTAGTCGGGGAACCAGTAGCGCCCCTCGG
>NZ_WNXE01000015.1:0-19823 GCF_010993615.1 Arhodomonas sp. KWT
CGCTCACTCGGCGAGCGCAGCCTCCGCGGCCGGCCGCGGTTCCTGGACGCCAACACCCTGGCCGTCGGCAACGAGCGCGTGGAGGCGGACGCCATCGTGATCGCCACGGGCAGCCGCCCCGTGATGCCGGCCCCCTGGCGCGATCTCGGCCACCGGGTGCTCACCACGGACGACTTCTTCGAGCAGACCGATCTCGGCCACCGCGTCGCGGTGGTGGGGCTCGGCGCCATCGGCGCGGAGCTCGGCCAGGGCCTCGGCCAGCTCGGGCTGGAGGTCCACGGCTACACCCGCTCGGTGTTCGTCGGCGGCCTCTCGGACCCAGCCGTCAACGAGGCCCTCATCGCGGGGCTGAAGCGCTCGATGTCCGTCACCACGGGCGCGGATGTCGCCCTCGAGGCGGGGGACGGGGACACCGTGCGCGTGCTTGCCAACGGCGACAGCCGCGAGGTGGACTGGGTGCTCGCCGCCCTCGGCCGCCGGCCCAACATCGACGGCCTCGGTCTGGAGGCGCTGGAGGTGCCCCTCGACGACCACGGTATGCCGCAGTTCGATCCCCTGACCCTGCGCCTCGGCGAACTGCCGGTCTACATCGCCGGCGACGTCAACGCCGCCCAGCCGCTCATGCACGAGGCCGCGGACGAGGGCCGCATCGCCGCCTATCACGCCCTCAACCCCGATGCCGGGTGCGTCGGCCGGCGCACGCCGCTGGCGATCGTGTTCAGCGAGCCCCAGGCCGCACGGGTCGGCCTCGGCTACGCCCAGCTCCCCGCCGAGCGGTTCGTCACGGGCGACGCCGACTTCTCCGGCCAGGGCCGCGCCGTGATGATGGGGCGCAACGCCGGTCGCCTGCGCGTCTACGCCGACCGCCACGACGGCCGTCTGCTCGGCGCAGAGATGGCGATCCCGGACGGCGAGCACGTCGCCCACCTCCTCGCCTGGGCGGTGGAGCAACGCCTGAGCGTGGACGATGCCCTGCAGATGCCCTTCTACCACCCGGTTATCGAGGAAGGCGTGCGCAGTGCCCTGCACGCCGCCCGGCGCAACATCGAGACCGCACGTCCGGCCCTGGAGCTGCCCCTGTGCGACACCCCGGCGGCGTGGGCGCTCGGCGGCGAGGATCCCGCCTGACGGCGGGCGGGCGCGTTGACGCCCTGCAGCGCCGTCGGCGTATCCTTGTGACCAGCCGCGCGGCGCCGTCGCGCGCCCTGAACACGTTCCCGAGGAGTGGGGAATGAAACGTCGCCTTGCACTGCTCGCCGCGCTCGTCGTCATCGCCGGCGCGGCCGGGGCCGCCTACTACTATTTCTGGCTCCGCCCGACCCCCCTTCCGGCCGGAATTGCCGCGGCCAACGGCCGCGTCGAGGCGGAACGGGTGGACATCGCCACCAAGTACGCCGGCCGGCTGGCGGCGATCACCGTGGAGGAAGGCGACTGGGTCGATGCCGGCGAGGTCGTGGCACGGCTGGATACCGAGGAGCTGGACGCCCAGATCCGCCAGGCCGAGGCCAACGTCAACCAGGCCAGGCAGCAGCTCGCCGAGGCCCGGGCCAACCGGGCCGCGAAGCAG
This sequence comes from Arhodomonas sp. KWT, assembly GCF_010993615.1. Taxonomy (NCBI): domain Bacteria; kingdom Pseudomonadati; phylum Pseudomonadota; class Gammaproteobacteria; order Chromatiales; family Ectothiorhodospiraceae; genus Arhodomonas; species Arhodomonas sp. KWT. Next base: position 1,568 of record NZ_WNXE01000015.1, read on the forward strand.
ACCGAGCTCACCCTCGCCCAGCGCGAGCTCGAACGCACGCAGACCCTCTACGAGCGCGGCCACGTCTCGGAGGACCTGCTCGACCAGCGCACCGCCGCCCGTGACAACGCCCGCGCGGCGGTCGCGGCCGCCCGCGCCGCCATCGACACCCGGCAGGGCGGCGTGGACGCCGCCCAGGCACAGCTGGAGCGTCTCCAGGCCCAGCGCCGCGACTACACCCTCAAGGCCCCGGTGGCCGGCCGCATCCAGTACCGCCTGGCACAGCCCGGCGAGGTACTGGCCTCCGGCGGGCGGGTGCTCACGCTGCTCAACCTCCAGGACGTCTACATGACGATCTTCCTGCCCACCCGCCAGGCGGGCCGCCTGCCCCTGGGGGGCGAGGCACGGATCATCCTGGACGCCGCCGAGGAATACGTGATCCCGGCGCGGGTGAGCTTCGTCGCCTCGGACGCCCAGTTCACCCCCAAGCACGTCGAGACCGACGCGCAGCGTGCCCGGCTGATGTTCCGGGTCAAGCTGCGGGTGCCGGAGGACGTGCTCACCGAGTACGCCGACCTGGTCAAGACGGGCCTGCCCGGCATGGGCTACGTGCGCCTGGGCCGCGACACGCCCTGGCCCGAGTGGCTGACGACACGGCTGCCCGAGCCGGCCCCGGAGCAGTGACCGTGGCCGGCCGGGGCGTGCCACGCGATCCCGTCGCGGACCGGCGGACGCGGCACCGACACCGCCGGGGGTACCGGCGATGAACGTCGCGAGCCTGCACGGCATCACCCACCGCTACGGCGACACCACCGCGCTGGAGGCCGTGGACCTGGACGTACCCGCGGGCGAACTGGTGGGCCTGATCGGACCGGACGGGGTGGGCAAGTCCACCCTGCTCGGCCTGCTCGCCGGCGTTCGCCGGCTGCAGGCGGGCACGCTCCATGCGCTGGACGGGGACATGGCGAGCGCGGCCCACCGCCGGGCGGTGTGCGAGCGCATCGCCTACATGCCCCAGGGGCTCGGCGGCAACCTCTACCCCACCCTGAGCGTGGCGGAGAACGTGGACTTCTTCGGCCGGCTGTTCGCCCAGCCCCCGGCGGAACGGCGCGCCCGCGCCCAACGGCTGCTGGACGCCACCGGACTGCTGCCCTTCGCCGACCGCCCGGCCGGCAAGCTCTCCGGCGGCATGAAGCAGAAGCTCGGGCTGTGCTGCGCACTCATCCACGACCCGGACCTGCTCATCCTCGATGAGCCCACCACCGGCGTCGACCCGCTCTCGCGCCGCCAGTTCTGGGCCCTGCTCGACGGTATCCGCGAACGCCGCCCGGGCATGAGCGTGGTCGTGGCAACCGCGTACATGGAGGAGGCCGAGCGTTTCGACCACCTCGTGGCCATGCACGGCGGCCGGGTCCTCGCCACGGGCACGCCGGCGGCGCTGCGCGAGCACACGGGCACGCAGGACCTGGAGTCCGCCTTCGTCGCGCTGATGCCGGACGCCGCCGACGGCGAGACCGCCGGCGTCACCGTCCCACCGCCCCCGGCGGACGACACGCCGGTGGTCATCGAGGCCGAGCACCTCACCCGCCGGTTCGGCAGCTTCACCGCCGTGGACGATGTGAGCTTCCGCATCCGCCGCGGCGAGATCTTCGGCTTCCTCGGCTCCAACGGCTGTGGCAAGACCACCACCATGAAGATGCTCACCGGGCTGCTGCCGGCGAGCGCGGGTGAGGCGCGGGTCCTGGGCGAGCCCGTGGGCACGGGGCTGCGCGCCCGCGAGCGCGTGGGCTACATGTCCCAGTCGTTCTCGCTCTACGAGGAGCTCACCGTGCGCCAGAACCTGGCGCTGCACGCGCGGCTGTTCCACCTGCCGGCCGCCGCCGTCGGCGAGCGGGTCGCGGAGAGCCTGCGCCGGTTCCGCCTGGAGAACGTCGCGGACACCCTGCCCGGCGCCCTGCCCCTGGGGGTGCGCCAGCGCCTGTCGCTGGCGGTGGCACTCATCCACGGCCCGGAGCTGCTGATCCTCGACGAGCCCACCTCCGGTGTCGACCCGGTCGCCCGCGACGCCTTCTGGCGCGAGCTCATCCGGCTCGCCCGCGAGGACGGCGTGACGATCTTCCTGTCCACCCACTTCATGAACGAGGCGGCACGGTGCGACCGCATCTCGCTGATGCACGCCGGCCGCGTGCTCGCCGTGGACACGCCGCAGCGCCTGCGCGAAACCCGCAACGCCGACGACCTCGAGACGGCATTCATCGCCTATCTCGAAGAGGCCGAACCACCGGGGGAACAGCCGGACGCCGGCGAGGCCGCCGCACCGGCCGCCAGGCGCAGCCACACGAGGCTGCCCGCCGGGCTCCGCCGGCTCGCCGCCTTCACCTGGCGCGAGGCACTGGAGCTGCGGCGCGACCCGATACGGCTGGCCTTCGCGCTGTTCGGCCCGCTGCTGCTGATGATCGCCTTCGGCTACGGCATCTCCTTCGACGTGGACAACATGCCCTTCGCCGTGCTCGACCACGATCGCTCCACCGAGAGCCGGCAACTGCTGGAGCACTTCCGGGGCTCGCGCTACTTCGAGGAGCGCGCCCCGATCGCCGACGACGCGGACATGGAGCGGCGGCTCGCCAGTGGGGAGCTGCTGGTCGCGCTGGTAATCCCGCCGGAGTACGGCCACGACCTGCTGGCCGGCAATCGCCCGGAGCTGGGCATCTGGATCGACGGGGCCATGCCGTTCCGCGCCGAGACCACCCGCGGCTACGTCAGCGGCGTACTCCAGGAGTACGTCGAGGACCTCTACCGGGCGCATCCGGAGGCCCTGGCCGCCGCCTCGCCGGCGACGACGATCACCCGGCTGCGCTACAACCAGGCCTTCGAGAGCGCCAACGCGATCACCCCCGGCGTGATCATGCTGCTGCTCATGATCGTACCCGCGATGCTCACCGCCGTGGGCGTGGTCCGGGAGAAGGAGATGGGCTCGATCACCAACGTCTACGCCACGCCGACCCGGCGGCCCGAATTCCTGATCGGCAAACAGCTGCCCTACGTTGCGGTGGCACTGATGAGCTTTGTCACCCTGGTGGCGCTGGCGCTCACACTCTTCGGTGTGCCGTTCACGGGCAGCCCGCTGGCGCTGATTCTCGGTGCCGTGCTGTACGTGTTCGCCAGCACCGGGCTGGGGCTGCTGATATCGAGCTTCGTGCGCAGCCAGGTGGCCGCGCTGTTCGCCGCGGCGATCATCACCGTGATTCCCTCGATCAACTTCTCCGGGTTCATGTCCCCGGTATCCGGGCTTGACGCGGCGCCCCACACCATCGGCGTGTCGTTCCCGGCATCCTGGTTCCAGACCATCAGCGTGGGTACCTTCGCCAAGGGCCTCGGGGCCGGCGCCATGCTCCCGGAGTATCTCGCCCTGGCGGCCTTCGCGAGCGGCTTCATGCTGGTGGCGACGGCACTGCTGCCGAAGCAGGAGCGCTGAGGCGATGCGGCGGCTGCAGAATATCTTCTGGCTGGGTCTGAAGGAGCTGGCGAGCCTCGGCCGGGATCCGGTGATGCTGGTGCTCATCGTCTACGCATTCACGGCCGCGGTCTACGCGGTGGCGAACGGGCTCAAGATGGGCGTGGACAACGCCTCCATCGCGGTGGTGGACGAGGACCACTCGTCGCTGTCGCGCTCGATCACGGACGCCTTCCTGCCGCCCTACTTCCAGCCGGCAGAGGAGATCGCACCGCGATCGATCGACCGCACCATGGACAACGGCCACTACACCTTCGTGGTCGACATTCCGCCGGATTTCGAGACCGACGTGCTCTCCGGCAGGCAGCCCGCGGTGCAGATACTGGTGGACGCCACCGCCATGAGCCAGGCCGGGATAGGCGCCGCCTACGTCCAGGAGATCGTCTCCCAGGAGACGCGCCGCTTCGTCAGCCGCGAGGACGCCTCGACGAGCCTGCCGGTGGACTGGGTGACCCGCGCACGCTTCAACCCGAACCTGGAGGTGAAATGGTTCACCGCGGTGATGCAGATCAGCAACAGCATCACCATCCTCTCCATCGTCCTGGTGGGGGCGGCGGTGATCCGTGAACGCGAGCACGGGACCCTGGAACACCTGCTGGTGATGCCGCTGAGCGCGGCGGAGATCATGCTCGCCAAGGTCTGGGCCAACGCCCTGGTGATCCTGATCGCGGCGACCGTCTCGCTCAACGTTGTGGTTCGATGGTGGCTGGGCGTGCCCGTGGCCGGCTCGATCCCGCTGTTCCTCTGTGGTGCGGCACTGTACCTGTTCGCCACCACCGCACTGGGGATCCTGCTGGCGACGCTGGCACGCTCGATGCCGCAGTTCGGGCTGCTCGCGATCCCGGTATTCATCGTAATGATCCTGCTCTCCGGGGCCACGACCCCGATGGAGAGCATGCCCGAGATCCTGCAGGCACTGATGCAGGCCCTGCCCGCGGCGCACTTCGTGCGCTTCGCCCAGGCCGTGCTCTATCGCGGCGCGGGCATCGACCTCGTATGGCCGGACCTGCTGGCGATAACCGGGCTGGCGCTGGTGTTCTTCAGTTTCGCCCTGTACCGCTTCCGCGCGAGCCTGGCCGCGGCCGGCTAGTGTGAAGGACCCCCGGCTGCACTTATGTATCAGTGCCTCATCGAGGTGGCACAGGTCGCTGCGCCACGGGCCGGCATCGAATGAGCCCGCGTAGTGGCCGGCTCGGTAGCCCTCGCGCGCCTCGGTACGCTCGCCAGGCGCGGCCTTGAGCAACTCCTGCATCTGCGCCTCCAGCGCCTCGCCGCTCGCAGTAGCCTTTCGAGTGTGAGTGGCCATGGCTTCGCCCTCCCAAGGGGATTCAGGTGGTCGGTCAACCAACCCGAATACCATGGCCGCTCACCTCGCTCTAGCTTGTGCACATCATTCCGCACACTACTCCGGCGGGACGACGTCTAGGGCCTGTCGGCCGTGCACGATCCTGGATCTTGTCCGGGAGGTTTTTGCCAGTTTACTTGCGGGTTACCGGGAAAACCTGACGACCTGCCGGCCGTTGTCTGCCCTGACCTCGTCTGTCGGGCAGTGCCGTGCCTCATTGCCGGCGCCGGTGTCGCTCCGCCACGTGAGCGACATCATCGCGGCTGTCGGTTGCCAAGAGCAGCCGACCTACCCGAGCTGCGGTGCTCGCACACGCGCTGCGCCGGCAACAACCGCACCTCCACCCCCTGAGCATGCAGACGCCGTGCCCAGTAGCGCACCCGCGAGCCCGTCTCCAGTACCACCTCCAGCGGCTCCGCCGGTTCCGGCCGGGATATACCATGCCACCCGCAGGTTGGCTGCTCCTGGCAGCCAACAGCTTCGAGGCCTGTGCCGGTTACCGGCGCATGGCCGGTCCACGGCGGGTATGGCAGGACGTCGGCTGCCTGCGGGCAGCCGACCTACCGGCGTCAACATACAAGGCCATGCGTGGTCGCAGCCCGTGTGCGACGCTGCCGGGACCGGTCCGGAATGTCGCACGCCTGCGGCGCGCGACCTACCCGAGCCTCGTCCTGCGCCGTTGCCGCGCCGGTCCGGCCGCAGCCGGCTAGCCCGGACCGGCCAGCAGCGACTCTGCCTCGCGCCTGAGCGCCTCCACGGGCCGCGTGGCGTCCAGCTGCCGCCAGTCCGGTTCACCGGCGCCGCGGGCAAGCTGGCGGTCGAGCACGGCGACCGTGGCATCGGAGGCATCGTCACTGCGCCGGCGCACCCGTTCGACGAGGACATCCCTCGGGGCGGTCAGCCAGAACCCCGTGAACGGCACACCGTGGGTCGCGGCCACGGCCTCGGCCGCGGCGCGGTCGTCCGGCCGGTCGAAGACCATGTCCAGCACCACGCTGTGGCCGTCGGCGAGCAGCTCGCCCGCGCGCTCTAGCACCCCGGCGTACACGGCCTCAGACACCTCGGGCCGGTACGCGTCGTCCGGCAGGGCCGCCTCGGGCGCGCAGCCGAAACGGCGCTTGCGGAAGACGTCGCTGCGCAGCACCCGCGCCCCGGGCGCGACGCCCAGCCCGGGGGCAAGGGCGTAGGCGAGGCTCGACTTGCCTGTGCCACTAAAGCCGCCCACCGCCACCAGCCGCGGCGGCACGGCCTCCAGCGCCCGGGCGGCGAGGGCCAGGTACGCCCGCGCCTCGTCGGCCTGGGCCTCGCCCGCCGCTCGCTCGCGCTGCACCCCGGCCGCGCGGGCCCCCACGTGGGCACGGATGGCGGCACGCATGGCCATGAACAGCGGCAGCGCGGCGACGCCGTCGGCCTCGTCACGCCGGTCCAGGTAGCGGTTGAACACCGCGTTGGCGAGCCCGGGGAGGTCCCGGTGCCAGAGGTCCATGAGCAGGAAGGCGAGATCGTAGAGGACATCGATGTCCGAGAGCGAGCGGTTGAACTCGATGCAGTCGAACACCGTGGGTTCGCCCTCGAACAGGCAGATATTGCGCAGGTGGAGATCGCCGTGGCAGCGGCGCACGCGGCCATCCCGGGCACGCCGGTCGAGGCACCCGCCCAGCCGGCCCACGGCCGCCAGGCAATCCCGTGTGAGGGTCTCCGCGGTATCGGCATCGAGGATCCCTGCGGGCAGCGCGGCGAAGCTCCCGCGGTTGCCCTCGACGGTGGCGCGCACGGCGTCGGCGCCCGCCCCGTCCGCAACCACGGCCGCCTCGCCGTGAAAGGCGGCGATGCGGTCGGCGAGGCGGATCATCAGCGGCACGTCGAGCCCACCGCGCGCCGCCATGCGGTCGAAGAGCGTGTCCTGCTCGAAGCGGCGCAGCACGACCACGTACTCCTCGACGTTACCCGGACCGTCCAGGGTGAGACGGCCGTTCGCATCCCGGTTGACGGCGGACACCCCGAGGTAGAGCGCCGGCGCGGTGCGGCGGTTGAGCTCGACCTCGGCGCGGCAGAAACGCTCGCGCGCGGCGAGCGTGGAGAAGTCCAGGAACCCGAGGTCGACGGCGCGCTTGATCTTGTAGACGCGCTCGCCGGCGAGGAAGACCACCGCACTGTGGGTGTCGATACGGGTGACCTCGCCCGCCCCCAGGCCGTGCGTTCCCGGGTCTGCCAGGAACTCGATGACCGCTCGCTGATCCGTCAATGCGCTCGCTCCCTGTGGCCGTATCGTGCAGCGGCGCGGCCGCGCCGCCGGGGTCCATTGTTGCAGCGCCGTGTTGCGAATGCTAAGACACGGCTGAAACGACACGCCTGCCATCGACAGGGACCGCCCGATGCCGGAAACCGACGGCCTCTACGCCTTCCAGTTCTTCTTTCAGAAGACCGACCTGCTGATCAACTTCCTGGTGATCCTGGTCGGCATCGCCTTCGGTAACCTGCGGATCAAGGGCGTGGGCTTCGGCTCCAGCGGGGTGCTGATCGCCGCCATGGTCGCCGGCTACTTCTGGCAGTTCGAGCCGGTCACCATCCTCCAGGACCTGGGCATCGTGCTGTTCCTGCTCTCGGTGGGGCTGGAGGCCGGACCGAGCTTCTTCCGCGCCTTCCGCCAGCATGCGCGGGAATACATCGTGAACGTGCTCGCGCTGCTCGCCATCGCGGGCGTCACGGTGGTCGCGATCGTGGTGGCCACCGGCGTGCCCATGGGCATCGGCCTGGGGCTGTTCGCCGGGTCCTTCACCTCCAGTCCGGCGCTCATCAGCGCGCTGCAGTTCAGCCCCGACGAGCAGGTGATCTTCGGCTACGGCGTGGCCTATCCCTTCGGCCTGCTCGGCGTGATCCTGTTCATCACGGTCGCCGTGAAGCTGCTCCGCCGTCAGGTCGCCGAGGAGCTCAACGCCCATTCCGACGTCCACACCGCGGTCTACAAGGTGAACAACGCAGACTACAACGGCCGCCTGATCCGCGACCTCGACGTGCTCACCGAGAACGACGTCGTCGTCTCCGGGGTGTTACGCGACCTCTCGATGCTGCCCGCCGGCGGCAACACCCCGATCCTCGTCGGCGACGTGGTCCGCCTGGAGGGCCGGGCCGAGGACGTCGAACGGGTCGGGCCGGCCCTCGGCGAGGAGATCCAGGAGAGCTTCGACGAGAACGCCGAGCTCGACACCCGTTCCATCGCGGTGGAGAACCTCTCGGTGGTCAACCGCTCGCTCAGCGACCTGGGCATCCGTCTGCGCTACAACGTCTCGCTCACCCGGGTGGTGCGCTCCAACGTGGAGTTCGTCCCGCGCCACGACCTCACCCTGGAATACGGGGACGTGGTCGTGGCCGTGGGCACGCCCTACCAGCTCGATCAGCTCGAGCTCTTCCTCGGCCACGAGCACCACACCGTGCAGCGCCGGGTGGACATCGGCTCACTGGCGGCGACGCTGTTCCTGGCCTTCGCCATCGGCGGGGTGATCATCCCGATCCCCACCCTGGGCCAGTTCTCCCTGGGACTCGCGGGCGGCGCACTGGTCTCCGGGCTGATCTTCGGGCACTTCGGCCACATCGGCAATTTCATCGGCCGCTTCCCGCGCAACGCCACCGCCGTGCTCAAGGAGTTCGGCCTGGCCCTGTTCTTCGTGCAGGTCGGTCTGGAGACGGGCCAGAGCTTCGTCGACGCCCTCGACGCACAGGCCATCTATTACGCGTTCTACGCCGTGGCCTTCGCCGTGGTCCCCATGGCCGGGAGCTTCCTGGTGGGCCACTACCTGCTCCGCATCCCCATCAGCGAGTGCTTCGGTGTGATCTGCGGCGGCATGACCTTCACGCCGGGCCTCGACATCATCCGCCAGGTGGACAGCTCCGAGCGCCCGGTGGTCGCCTATTCCTCGGTCTATCCGGTATCCCTGATCCTGGTCATCGTGCTCGTGCAGGGCATGCACCTGGCCATCGCCAGTCTCAGGGCGTTCTAGCCCCCGGGCACAACCGGGCTGAATGGGCTGCGGCCGCGGTACCACCCGCTCGCCCGAGTCCACCGCACTCCGCTGGCCCGTCCGGGTCATGACATGACCCAGGCGGGCACGGGCGTTATGCTCCCGGGCAGAGCGACGGTACCAATACCGGCGTATGGGCATCGCCCGTACCTCTTCGCTCGGGGTTATCCGACACTGCCGGACCTTTGCGACGACGCCCATGGCAGCGACACGCCTATGAGTTCGACGGAAGAAGACGAACAAACCGGATACGTACACCGCCTGCGCGAACTCTATCGCCTGCAGATCAGCCGTTACCCGGACTATCCGAGCCGGTACACCGCCCACCTCACCGCCGGTCTCAGGCTCATGGGCATGGACATCGGCATCGTCAGTCACATCGACGACTGCCGCTACACGGTCCGCGCGGTCCAGCCGGCCGAGCACGGCATCGCGAAAGACGACGTCTTCGAGCTCGGCGACACCTACTGCGCCCGGGTCGTTGGCACCGGCGCGGCGGTAACCTACAACCACGTCGGCAGCGACCCGGCAATGAGGGAGCACCCGGTCTACCGGGAGATGCACCTGGAGAGCTACATCGGCGCACCGATCCGGGTAAACGGCCGGATCTGGGGCACGATCAACTTCTCCGCCATCGCACCACGCACCATTCCCTTCAGCAAGGCGGACACCGAGTTCGTGGAACTGATGGCGCAGGGTCTCGGTCAGGTCATCGAGAGAGACGTCCTGCAACAGCAGCGAGAGGAGGCGATCACGCACCTGGAACAGAGTAACGAGCTCTTCGAAAGCGCCTTCGAGTTCGCCCCGGTCGGCATGCTGCTCGTGGACACGGAGGGACACATACTCCGTGCCAACCGTGCCCTGCTGGAGATGTTCGGCTACCGCGAGGACGAACTGTTCGGCCGCGATACCCGGGAATTCGCACACCCGGAGGACGTCGACCTGGGCCAGGACCTGCTGGCGGAGATGCGCGCCGGCCAGAGGCGGTCCTACCGGTTGGAGAAACGCTACGTCAACGCGATGGGCGAGACGCTGTGGTGTCTGGTCAGCGCGTCGCTGGTCCGCGGCAACGAAGGCGAGGCACGGTACTTCATCGCCCAGCTCCTGGACATCACCGAGGTCAAACACAACCGCATGGAGCTGGAACGCCAGCGCGCGGAGCTGGAGCTGGCCAACCACAAGCTCACCGCGTTCGCCCTGGCCGATTCACTCACGGGCCTGCCCAACCGGCGCGCCTTCCAGCAGCGCCTCACCGAGGCCCTGGCGGCCAGCCGGCGCGGCGGCCACGCGGTGTCGGTGGCGCTCATCGACGTCGACCTGTTCAAGCAGTACAACGACCGTTTCGGCCATCCGGCCGGTGACGATGCCCTGCAGGCCGTCGCCGACGCCATGAACGGCTTCACCCGCGACTCGGATTTCCTGGCCCGCTACGGCGGCGAGGAGTTCGTGCTGATCATGCCGGAGACGGGCAACGAGGCCTCCGCGACCGCCTGTGAACGGCTGCGCTCAGCCGTGGAAGCGATCTCCGGGCTGAAGCGGGCAATGAGCGTGAGCATCGGCGCCGCAACCTATCTCCCCGGCGAGACCACCGGCCCCCCGGACGAGGAGACACTGATCGCCGCCGCGGACGACGCCCTCTACCGGGCAAAGCGCGACGGCCGCAACCGCGTGCGCTACGGCACGCTCCACTAGCGGCACCGACGCAGACGCCGGATCCCGCACCGGACGCACCGTTGCCGGTCTGGCCCCGATCCCACCCCCCTGGTGGCCGTCCGGCGTCATCAAATCGCAAGACGCCCGCCGTAACCTCCTGCCTCGAAACGTTCCAGTCCCGCCCGGTCACGGCGCTCCACCCGGGCGCGGGCGCAGGGATCGTGGCCAAGAGCACAACGACGCTACCCGCCGGCAGGAGGCACCTATGGCATTCGACGACACGCAACGCATCACGCGCACGTCGCTGACCGACAGCGACGCCCCCCGCGGCAATAACGGCAACGACGTGGACCGTCCGCTGGAGAGCCGGACACGTCCGGAGACACCGTTTGCCGACGTCCTCCAGCAGCGGGTGAGCCGCCGGTCCGTGCTCCGCGGCGCCCTCGGCGCGGCACCGATCCTGGCCGCCCCGAACCTGATGATGATCGCGTCCGACGCCCGCGCCGCCGCCGGCGACGACGCCTTCCTCGCCGACACCCTGAGCTTCACCCCCATCGCGCAGTCCAGCGCCGACACGGTCGTGGTGCCCGAGGGCTACACGGTCGACATCATCGCGCGCTGGGGCGACAGCCTGACCCCGGACGTCGAGGACCTCGACACCACCACCATCGCCGAGGGCGGGCTCTACCAGCCCGGCGCCGCCGACGCGCAGGCACAGCGCTTCGGCTACAACTGCGACGCCGCGCACTTCTTCACCCTCGACGGGCGCAGCGACCGCGGCCTGCTGTGCATCAACCACGAGTACACCAACGACGACCTGCTATTCCCCGGCTTCGGCAACCCGGACGCCTTCTTCGACGGACTGAGTGAGGATCAGCGCGGCGAGGCCGTCGGCGTCATGCAGAACGCCCACGGCATCAGCGTGGTCGAGGTGGAGCGCACCACCGGGGGCTGGCGCTACCGCAGGGACTCCCGTTACAACCGCCGGGTGACCGCGCAGACCCCGATCGAGATCTCCGGCCCGGCCCGCGGCCACGATCTGCTTCGCGCCCGTCTCGCCGCCGGGACCGGCCAGATCGGCCAGGACGGCACCCGCGTGATGGGCACGCTCAACAACTGCGCCGGCGGCCAGACCCCGTGGCGCACCTACCTCGCGGCGGAGGAGAACATCGACCAGTACTTCGCCAACTTCAACGACGACGTGCTCGCCGATATCGCCGCCCGTGACCCGTACCTGGCGCGGGCCGTGCGCAGCGTCGCCGGCTACATCAGCGACGGGCCCTCCTTCCGCCGCTGGGAGCGTTCCGGGCGGGCGAGCGACGCCCGCTTCGACCTGGCCCGGGAGCCCAACGAGATCCTCCGCTTCGGCTGGATCGTGGAGACCGATCCGTTCAACCCGGACGACGTGCCGAAGAAACGCACCGCCATGGGCCGGTTCAAGCACGAGTGCGCGGCCGCGACACTGACCAACGACCGCCGCGTGGCCGTCTACTCCGGCGACGACTCCCGCCTGGAGTTCGTCTACAAGTTCGTCTCCGACGATGCCGTCGGCACGGACACCGGCAAGGACGACGACATCCTCGACCGCGGCACGCTCTACGCCGCCCGCTTCGACAGCGACGGCAATGGCGAGTGGCTGGCCCTCGTGCACGGCCGCAACGGGCTCACCGAGGCGAACGGCTTCCGCAACCAGGCGGACGTGCTCGCCATGGCCCGCGAGGCCGCGAGCCAGGCCGGCGCCACCCCCATGGACCGGCCCGAGGACATCGAGCCTTTCAATGGCCGTGTCTACATCGCGATGACCAAGAACGCCAAGGACGCGGACAACCCGGTCGCCCGCGACGCCACCAACGCCGACGCCGCCAACCCGCGCCTGCACAACACCCTCGGCCACGTCGTCGAGATCCGCGAGGACGGCCCCGACCACGGCGCCACGACCTTCACCTGGGAGATATTCCTGCTCGCCGGCGACCCGGCCAGGGGTCGTTTCATCGACAGCGAGGGCACCATGCGCCACTTCAGCGAGGCGGTGGGCGAGGCGCCGGTGGGCGGCCTCGCGGACACCACGACCTACTTCGGCGGCTACGGCCGTGCCGAGGAGGTCGACGCCTTCGGCTGCCCGGACAACCTCACCCACGACAGCCGGCACAATCTCTGGATCATCACCGACGGCAATCCCTTCGGCCACGACGGCACCTTCGCCGTGCCCACCACCGGCGCCGCGCGCGGAAAACTACGCCGCTTCATGGCCGGTCCGGTGGACTGCGAGGTCTGCGGCTGCGAGTTCAACCCGGACGAAACGGCGCTGTTCCTCGACATCCAGCACCCGGGCGACGGCGGCGACCTCACCGGCCCGACCAGCAGCTGGCCGGACGGCGAGCTCGGCAACGCGCCGAAGGACCGCAACGGCGTCATCCAGCCCCGGCCCAGCCTGATCGCGGTGCGCCGCACCGACGGCGGCCGCGTCGGCAGCTGAGCCCCGCCGCCGGAGGCGATCACGGGCCCGGCCGCGCGCCGGGCCCGTACCGTTGCCGGGCTCAGTCGCCACAGTCCTCCATGCAGGCGGTGTTGTCGGTGTCCGGCCTCGGGTCGGGCGAGACGAAGCCGTCGCGGTTCGGCATCTTCACCTCGGGCAGGGATTCCCGGTCGAGGGTCGCATCCGCGGGCACGATGCCGTTGAGGTGCAGCAGGTAGGCGGTCACCGCGTACACCTGGTGCGCGGACAACGACTCCGGCGCCGTGAACGGCATGGCGCGGTGGACATAGTCGAACACCGTTGTCGCGTCGGGCCAGTAGCTGCCCACCGTCTTTACGGGGCTATCGGAGGCCAGCGTGCCCCGGCCGCCCACCAGGCGGTTCATCGGGCCGCCCTCGCCCTTCTCGCCGTGGCAGCTCGCGCAGTTCTTGGCATAGACCTCGCGCCCCTGGGCGACGCTGCCGCTGCCCTCGGGCAGGCCCTTGCCGCTCGGCGGCACGTCGATATCCCATTTGGCGATGGTTTCGTGTGTCACCGGCGTGCCGAGATCATAGGTGCGCCCGTTGTCCGCGGCCCCTGCCGCGCCGGCGAGGGCGAGCCCGGCGAGTACGGCGAATGCCGCGATCGCATGCTTACGCGTGAACATTGGTGACCTCCCCGTCCGGCGCGACGTGCCAGGACTGGATGCCGTTGTAGTGATACACGTAGTCCAGCCCGCGGGCGTCGATGAGCTGCTCCCGCGTGGGCTGGACGTAGCCCGTCTCGTCGATGGCGCGGCTCTGCAGCACCGCCTCGGCGCCGCTCCAGCGCCACGGCAGGCGGAACCGGGTCACGCAGCGCGGCAGCACCGGGTCGTCGAGCTCCGCGGTCTCCCAGTTGCGGCCGCCGTCGACGGAGACATCCACACGGGTGATACGGCCGCGCCCGGACCAGGCCAGCCCGCGGATCTCGTGGAAGCCCTTGCCCCCGACACGCTGGCCACCGGACGGCGAGGTGATGACGGACTTGGCCTCCATGATGTAGGTGAACTGCCGGGCCGTGCCGTCGGGCATGAGATCCGTGTACTTGGAAGTCTCCTCGCGGGTCATGTACGGCTCGCTGCCGACCTCCAGCCGCCGCAGCCACTTGATCTGGGTGTTGCCCTCGTAGCCCGGCAGGATCAGGCGCAGGGGATAGCCCTGCTCCGGGCGCAGCGCCTCGCCGTTCTGCGCGTAGCACAGCAGCGCGTCGTCCATCGCCTTGTCCATGGGGATGCTGCGGGTCATGGCGGCGGCGTCCGCGCCCTCGGCCAGGATCCACTTGCCCTCAGGCTGCACGCCCGCCTCCTTCAGGACCGTGGACAGCGGCACGCCGGTCCACTCGCAGCAGCTCAGCAGACCGTGGGTGTCCTGGACCGTGGTGCCGGTCGCGGACTTCCACTCCGTCAGCGTATTCCCGGAACACTCGAGGAAACGGATCATCGAGACCTGCGGGAAGCGCATCAGCTCGTCGATGGTGAACATCAGCGGCTGCTCCACCAGCCCGTGGACCACCAGCCGGTGCTCGGAGGGGTGGATGGCCGGCACGCCACCGTGGTGACGCTCGTAGACCAGACCGTTGGGCGTGATCATCCCGTTGAGGTCCTGCAGTGGCGTGAAGCTCCAGGAGGACAGGTCCGTGGGGGTCAGATCGGTGGGCCGGCGCACCACGTCCTTCTCGAACTTCGAGGGCATCCCGTAGGCCGGGGTGAGTATCGGGCTGCCCTGCTGCGTGGTCCACGAGGGCACCGCCAGCGGCTCGGGCTTGCCCGCGGCGAGCGCGGAGCCCACGGCACCCGGTGCCGCAGCGGCGCCTGCCAGCATCGCCGCGTCCCGCATGAAGCGCCGACGCCTGGGATCCGCCGGGGCCGTGTCGGTGCCGGTGTCTCCCTCGTCACGTGTCTTCTTTGTCATGCCTTCTCCTCCCCTGTCAGCCCTGCGACGCCTTCGAAGGCGGGACGGGCCGGAACTGTACCGACCAGTCCATACACTCCACTTTAGACTGCGTGGGCGGCGCTGTCAGCCCCGGCATGGACAGGGGAAAGGGATCTGTCCGGCCGTTTCAGCCGCAGGCGGGTTGCTCGAAGGCAACCAACAGTCACAGGGAAAGGCATGGCGAAGGCCGGGAGACGCCCGCCCACGGGAGGGGCGCGGAATCGGCCTTTCGCGGGGATCGTGTGCCGGGGCCGTACGACACCCTCGCACCACCGACAGGTACCCTGCGCACGATTCCGCCCCGGCCGTGTGGTTGTGGCTTGACCGCTCCTGGCAGCCACTATCCGGTCCTGCCGTGCTGGCGACGCCGACTGCCTTGGGCCGCCGACCCTGTGGCCCCGATACGCGCGCGTTCCGCGAGCGCCTGCGCAGGCAGGCAAAGCCAGGATGGCCACCCTGGGGGCGGCCATGCGCAAGGGCGTCCACGCCTGTTTCCGTGTCATCAAAAACCGGACACCCGACCCCGCAAATCGCTCGATCCGGGCAACGGTATCCACCCGGGCTCACGGCTGCCGTGAGACCGGCGCTTCCCGCCACCTTGCGATAGTGGGGTAAACGGGGAGTCAGTCGCCGCTGGCGAGGCCGTCGAGGACGAGGTCGACGAACTCGTCGGCGATCTCCCGCGGGGTGCGGCTGCCATCGGGCCGGAGCCAGAGGTAGCTGTAGTGGTGAAGACCGAGCAGGGCCTTGACGGTGAACGGCCCGCCGCGGCGGAAGCTGCCGTCGTCGACGCCGCGCTGGAGCACCGCCGCCCACACCGCCTCGTAGTCGCGGTGCAGGGCCTGAACCGCCTCGTGCCGCTCCGCACCGATGGCGTGCTGCTCGCGGAAACACACCGTGAGCTCCGGGCGATGGTGGGCGATGGTTTCCATGACCCGGCGCGAGAGCGCACGCAGCCGCTCCTCGGCGGTCATGGGCTCGGCGAGCAGGCCGTTGCCGTACGCGATGAGCGCGCGCAGGTAGCGGGTGAGGATCTCGAAGAGGATCTCTTCCTTGCTGGAGAACTGGTAGTAGAGCGAGCTGCGGCCAAGCCCGGTCTCGCGCTCCAGCTCCTTCATACCCGTGGCATGAAAGCCGTGCTCGGCGAACAGCCGCGCAGCCGCCTGGAGGATCCGCTCCCTCGGGGTATCCGCGCCGTCCCCGGCGCCGGGTGCATCCTGCATGACCATAGAACCACTAACGATGAAAGGCTGCCGCAGTATACCCACGCCGCCCCGGCGCGAGGAAAGCGCCGGGCACGCCTGTCAGCCGTTGCGGCGCACCCGGGTCGCACCGTCGCGCAGCCCGGCCGCGGTGTGGATACGTTCCGCCCATCGGGCGCGCAGGTGCTCGCCATGCCAGGCGGAGACGTCCGGCACAGGCGGCAGGCCACGCTCCAGCCACTCCTCCAGCCGCTCGGTCAGCGCGTTGGCGTCGTTCCAGGCATAGCGATAGATCTCCGGGTACTGCTCCGGGTAGCACAGCGCGTCGGGCACCAGCGGGCAGGCGCCGGCGCTCGCGGCCTCGATCACCCCCAGGCCCTGGAACTCGTGGTGGGCCGTACTCACCACGATACCGGCCTGGCCGAGCAACGAGCGGTAACGTTGCCGCTCGACCCGACCGTCGGCAACGATGCGCTCGCCCAGCGCCTCGCGCAGCCGGGTCAGCGGCGTCGGCACATGGCGCGGGCGGGGTCCGAGCAGCGCGAGCCGGAAGTCGTTGCCCCGCTCGGCGAGGGTGATCATGGCCTCCGCGAAGACCTCCGGGGCCTTGTCGTACTCCCAGCGATGGTTCCACAGGATCAGCCGCGGGTCGCGCTCCGGCGCCGGCGGAATCGGTTTCACCGGCACGGGCAGCACCTCGCAGGCCGGCCGCAGACGCTCGGCGATGCCCTCCGGGACGGCGTCCGGCATCCGGTCGAGCAGCGCCGCCACGCCCTCCAGGAAGCTCTCGCGGTTGAACGCGGAGTTGAACAACAGCCGATCGGCAGCGAGCGCGGCATACAGCTGCACCATCTGCGGCTCCACCGAGCGCACCTGCTGCGGGCTCACCGGGTAGGCGAACTGGTTCTCGTGGAAATACAGCAACGCCGGAACGCCCGCGAGCGCCGGGAACAGCCCGCGCAGGGTGGCGAGGTCGACCATCGAGGTCGCGACGATCAGCGCCGGCGGCTCGGCGGGCAGCGTATCGAGCCAGGACAGCGGGTTGCCGCGGATGCGCCATCGGAAATGCCGGCCGGGCAGCTCGAAGCGGCTCCACTGGACATCATCGATGGTCCGCACGAGCCAGTCCGCCCAGGCACGATGACTGTCCGCACGGTAAGCGGAGAGCAGCCACGCCGTCGGCCTTTGCGTGTTCATGGATATCCCTGATCGGTATTTTCGTTCGTGATCGATGCGCCATTCTCCCACGAGGCGGCGCAATGGTGATCCCCTCTGGGGCAGACAGCCTCCTCCGCCGACGGTTCCGGCTTTTACACTACCGCCGCGACTCGACTAGGCTTCAGGGGCGGGTCGGGTCGAGGGGGCCGCCACCGCCGCCACAGAACGGATAACGCTAATAAAGAAGGACTGCGCGATACCGATGCGTTGGGACCGCCGAAAGTGCCTGCGCGGCGCCGAGGACGCCCGGCCCGCACGCCGGCGGCATACCGGGTTGCCGGCACTGCTGCTGTCGGTGCTCGCGCTGTTGCTCTGTGCATCCGTCGCCGCCCAGGCGCGCACCGTGCGCGTGGGTATCTACGACAATCCGCCGCGGCTGTTCACCGGCAGCGACGGCGAGCCCCAGGGCTTCTGGGCAGAGCTGCTGAAGACCATCGCCGAGCGGGAGGACTGGCAGCTGGAATGGGTACCCGGCACCTGGTCCGAGGGCCTCGCACGGCTGCAGGCGGGCGAGATCGACGTCATGCCCGACGTCGCGCGTACCGCGGAGCGCGCCGAGCGCATGCGCTTCTGCGAGGAGACCGTCCTGACGAGCTGGTCGCGGGTGTACGTGCGCCCGCACGGCGGTATCGAGTCCCTCCTGGACCTGGACGGCCGCCGGGTCGGCACCCTCGAAGGCAGCGTCAACGTCTCCGGCAGCGGCGGGCTGCACGAGCTCCTGGAGAGCTTCGGCATCGACGCCGAGCTCGTTGCCCTGGCCAGCTACCGGGACGCCTTCAACGCGCTCGCCACCGGGCGCGTCGATGCGGTGGCGAGCAACAAGGACATCGGCAACCGGCTCTATCCCACCTACGGCGCGGTGCCGGCACCCATCGTCTTCCAGCCGGTGGAGCTGCAC
>NZ_WNXE01000015.1:19920-21604 GCF_010993615.1 Arhodomonas sp. KWT
ACTTCGCCGTTTCCCTGGAGGCCGCCAGCGGCGCGGCGCTGCGCGAGCAGCTCGACACGGCGGTCCGCACCCTCAAGTCCGACCCTGATTCCGTCTACTACCGTCTCCAGTCCCGGTGGCTCGGTGTCCGCGACGAACCGGAATGGATCCTGCCCTTCTGGGTCTTCTGGATCCTGGGCTTCTTCGGTATCGCCGTCATCGTCCTGCTGGCGGGCAACTTCGTGCTCGACGCCCGCGTGCGCCGGCGTACCCGCGACCTGCGCGAGAGCGAGGAGCGCATCCAGGCCATCCTCGATAACCTCCCCGGCGTGGCCCTGCGCATGCACTGGGTCAGCGGCAGCGCGCCCGAGCTGCTTGCCACCGAGGGCGCCACCTTCTTCGGCCAGGGGGCCTGGCGGCTGCGCACCGGCCATGACCACTGGGACACGCTCATTCACCCGGACGACCGCGCCATGCTGACCCGCGCCATCGACCGCGCAGTGAGCCGCGGCCGGCCGTACGACGTGGAGCACCGTATCCGGCTGGGCGACGACAGCGTCCGCTGGGTCCTGCACCTGGGTACTCCCACGATCCGCGACGGCGACGGCATGCGCATCGACGCCTTTCTGTTCGACATTACCGAGCGCAAGGAGACCGAGGCGGCGCTGCGCCACTCGATGGCGGAACTGGCGGCGATCCACGACGCCTCGCTGGACCTGATCCTGCTGGTGGGGCCGGACGGGCGCATTCAGTCGGCGAACCGGCAGTTCTTCGAGGCCACGGGCTACAGCCGCGGAGAGGTCATCGGCGAGGAGCCGGGCGGGATCGCCGGCGGCGCCCTGCGCGCCGGCGCCCATCTCCTGGATCAGGTCCGCCAGGGCACCCCGCACCGCTACGAGACACAGCTCACCACCGCCAGGGGCGCCACCATCCCGGTGGAGGTGCGCCTGCGCACGCTGCCTGGCGGCGACCGCCCCGGGCGGGTGCTGGTGGTCATGCGCGACCTATCGTCCCTGCGCGCCATCGAGGCGGAACTGCGCCACCAGTCGACCCACGACCCCCTCACCGGCCTGCCCAACCGCACCGCATTCGAAACGGCGCTGGAGCAGGCGGTGCTCGACTGCCGCACCGGCTCGGAGCAGCACGCTCTGTGCTACCTCGACGTCGACCAGTTCCGGGTGATCAACGACACCGCCGGCCACAGCGCGGGCGACGCCCTGCTGCGTCAGGTCGCCCAGCTGCTGCACGAGCGTGTCCACCACGGGGATGTGCTCGCGCGCTTCGGCGGCGACGAGTTCACGCTGCTGCTGCGCGACTGCGACCTGAGCCGGGCACTGGAGATCGCCGACGGCCACCGGAGCGCGATCGAGGCCATGCACTTCGTCTCCGACGGGCGCTCGTTCCAGATCACCGCGAGCATCGGCGTCGTCCCCGTTGATGCCTACGCCGGCGACGCCGCGATGGTGCTCGGCGCCGCCGACGCCGCCTGCCACCTGGCGAAGGATGGTGGACGCAACCGTGTACAGGTCTACGACACCGAGGACACGGCGCTGCAGCTCTACCGCAGCGGTATGGAATGGGCCCAGGAGCTGCACGACGCGCTGCGCGGCGACCGCTTCCGGCTGCTCTGCCAGCCCATCGTCCCGGCCTCCGGGGAGATCGACGGCCGGGCCCACTACGAGATACTGCTGCGCATGCTCGACCC
>NZ_WNXE01000015.1:21702-44494 GCF_010993615.1 Arhodomonas sp. KWT
CGTCGGGCAGCACAATCTCGCCGGGGGTGTTCCTGCCCATCGCCGAGCGCTACGGCCTGGTGCCACGGGTTGACCAGTGGGTGGTGGAGCACGCGCTAGGCACCATCGGCGCCGCCTCGGACTCCGATGCCCACTGGTCGATCAACCTGTCCGGGCAGTCGCTGGCCTCCACCGAGCTGCTCACCGTGATCGAGAACGCGATTCACAGCAACGGCATCGACCCGAGACGGCTGACCTTCGAGGTCACCGAGACGGCGGTGGTGCGCAACTTCACGGAGGCGCTGGCATTCATCGAGCGGCTACGCGAGCTCGGCTGCACCTTCGCACTGGACGACTTCGGTTCCGGGCTCAGCTCGTTCGGTTATCTCAAACACCTCAACGTCGACGTGCTCAAGCTTGACGGGGTGTTCATTCGCGATCTGCTCGACGACCCGCGCAACGAGGCGATGGTGACCGCGTTCACCCGCCTGGCCCAGGCCTACGAGCTGCACACTGTCGCCGAGTTCGTCAGCAACGACGCCCTGCGCGAGCGCCTCGTGCAGCTCGGCGTGGATTACGTCCAGGGCTTTGCCGTGGGGCGGCCGCAGCCGCTGGACGACGTCCTCGCCGGCCGGCCGCCGATAATCGGATAGGGAGGCGGCCCGCCGGCGGACCGGTCAGGCGGGGCCTTGCGGCCGCGGCGGGGATCGCCGCAACCGCGCCCGGCGCGGATCAGCCGCGCTCGTAGGTGCCCATCAGGCGGTTCATGCCGATGATGTGGGGTTCCAGGCGCTCGAGCAGCTGCCACATCGTCAGCCCCTCGGGCAGCTCCGTGGCCTGGTCCAGGGCCAGCACCCAGAAATAGTAGCGGTGCACGCCGTGCCCCTCGGGCGGCATGGGGCCGTTGTAGCCGACCTTGTCCATGTTATTCCGCCCGGCGGTGTAGTCCGTCATCCCCTCGGAGAGGCTCGTCACCGAGCCGGGGATGTTGTAGAGCACCCAGTGCACGAACCCGTAGGTGCCGTTGGGCGAGACCAGCGGCGCGTCCGGGTCGTGACAGATGACCGCGAAGCCCCGGGTGCCCTCCGGCGCGCCCGACCAGGCCAGCGGCGGGGAGACGTCGTCGCCCTCACCCGTGTGACGGGTCGGGATCGCCCCGCCATTCTCGAAAGCGGCACTGGTCAGCGTCATGTCCGATAGCGCGAAACCCATGCTGAACCTCCGTTCTTCTCGGTTGATGTGACGATCACGCCGCCGGGCCCGGCCCGCCGCGCAGGCCCCGATTATGGGCCCCCGCCGTTGTAACGCGCCAGCAGCGCCCGCCCGGTGCGGTGTGGGGGCGACCCGGCGCCGGGACAAGGCCGCGTTAACTCGGCATTAACCGCAACGGCGTCAGGCTGTGCCGCAACGGTGCCGCCCCGACCACCGGCGCGGCCGGCAACCTTCTGGACCCGCGACCCATGCGACGACTGCTGACACTCACCGGGCTGGTGCTGGCGGCGACACTGCTCGGCGGCTGCGCCGTCACCGCCCCGGAGACTGACTACCCCGACAGGGCCCGCGAGGCGATCGGAGACGTCACGTCCTGGCCGGCGCTCGATGGCGGCGAACCCACCGCCTACCTCAACCAGCTCGTGGGCTCGTCCCGGCTGGACGCCCTTATCCAGGAGGCGCTGGCCGCCAATCCCAACCTGCAGCAGACACTGCTCACTCTGCGAATCCGGCGCAGCGAGCGCCGCCAGACCGGTGCGGACCGGCTGCCCGACCTCGACACGGAACTCACGGGCAGCCGGGAGGAGGACAGCGATACCCGCTACACCGGCTCCGTGACCGTGAGCTGGGAAGCGGACGTCTGGGGCCGGATCGCCGACACATACCGCGCCGCCGACCTGGACGTCGCCGAGCAGCGGGCCCTCTACCAGTCCACGCGGGACACCCTGGCCTCCGAGGTCATGGACTCGTGGCTCCAGCTCATCGCCGACAGGCGCGCCGTCGACATCCAGACACAACGGCTGGGGACGCTCCAGGACAACCTCACCTTCGTGCGCGAACGCTACCGCAAGGGTATCGGCGACATAGACGATCTGGACACCGCAAGGACGGACCTGGCGAGTGCCCGCGCGACACTGGCCGAATACCGCGAGGACCTGGCCTCAGAGCGGCGCTCGCTGCGGGAAATGCTCGGGCGCAGCGACGACGCGGAAATACCGGTGCCGTCGGACTACCCGGGCGTGCGCGTCCCCCTCGTCGATCTACCCGTCCAGACCCTGGGCCGCCGTCCCGACCTCCGCGCGGACTATATCGCCATCCAGGCGCAGGCGGCGCGCACCCGCGCGGCCTACAAGGACATGCTGCCGAGCCTCGACCTGCAGGCGAGCCTGGAGGATGTCGCGACCACGCCGCGGCAGGCGCTGCTCACCGCCCCGGTCTGGTCGCTGCTCGCCGACCTGACCGCGCCGCTGTACCGCGGCGGCGAGCTGAAGGCGGTGGCGGAGCAGGCGGAGCTGGAGGCGGCCAAGGCCTATCAGGCCTACCGCGAGACCCTGCTGACCGCGGTGACCGAGGTGGGCGACGCCATCGGCCAGGAACAGGCCCTGAAGACGCGCCTCGCCCACACCCGCGACGCGCTCGCCAGCGCCCGCCGAAGCCTGGCGAACTACCGCCGGCGCTACCGCGCCGGGCTGGTCACCATTCTCGACCTCCTCGACGTCCAGGAGCAGACCTACGACCTCGAGGCCCAGCTCAACGAGCTCACCCGAAGCCGCCTGGCCAACCGCGTGGACCTCGGCCTGGCGCTCGGTCTGGGAGTACACCGATGATCCGTCACTACGCACAGTGGTTCATGCTCCTGGCGGCCCTTACCGTGCTCGTCGCCGTGGTGCTCTACAGCGGGCACGGCATGGAGGAGGCGGCGCGGAAACCCGCGACGGCCGCCGCGGGCACCGCACCGGAGGAACGGCCGGACGTCTCGGTGGTCACCGTCCGCACCGGCACCTACACCGCCCACGCCCAGGGCTATGCCGCCGCCCGGCCGCACTACGAGCTCACGCTCACCGCCGCCGTGTCCGGCCGGGTGGCGTCACTCGGCGGGGACTTCGAGACCGGCCGGCAGGTCCGGAAGGGGGACGTGCTGGCACGGCTCGAGGATGCCGAGTACCAGGCAGGCGTGGCCTCGGCACAACACGACCTTGCCAGCGCCCGCCAGGACCTTCTGGAGGCGGAGCGCGAACGCGACCAGGCCCGGGAGGAATGGGACGCCTCCGGCATGGACGGCGAGCCCGACTCGGCGCTGGTCCTCCACGAGCCCCAGGTCCGCACCGCACGCTCCGCGGTGGCGGATGCCGGGGCCGCGCTGGCCGACGCCCGGCAGGATCTCGCCCACACCCGCATCGACGCCCCCTTCGACGCCCTGGTCGTGAGCCGTGCGATCGCCCCCGGAAGCTACGTACAGGCCGGCGGCGAGATCGCGACCCTCTACAGCACCGACCGCGTGGAGATCGAGGTCCCGCTCGCCGACCGCGACTGGGCCAACCTGCCGGACACCGACACCCTCGCCGACGGCGAATGGCCCGTCACCCTGACCGACGTCGCCGGGGGAAACGAATGGTCCGGCCACGTCCTGCGCATCGCCCGCCACCGCGACGACACCACCCGGCAGCGCTCGGTGATCGTTGCCGTGGACCACCCGCTGTCACGCACACCGCCACTGCTGCCGGGCACGTTCGTGCAGGCACGCATCAGCGGCCGGCGGATCGACGGCCTGTGGCGCCTGCCGCCCGCCGCACTCAGCCAGCGCAGCGAGATCTGGTACGTCACCGGCGACGGCGCGCTCGCGAGCTTCTCCGCCGAACCGGTGTTCAGCGACAGCGACGCCATCTACGTCCGACCGCCGGAGACACTCGCCGGCGCGGCGCAGCAGGTGGTCACCCACCCGCTGGGCTCGTATCTGGCGGGCATGGCGGTCAATCCGGTGGAGACGGAGGCCGCCGGGTCCGGGGGCGGTGCCGATGAGTGATGACCACGCGCGCTTCCCGGGCCTGATCCCGTGGTTCGCCGCCAACCCCGTCGCCGCCAACCTGCTGATGGTGCTCGTCATCGCCCTGGGCGTGGGCTCGGCGTTCACGCTGCGCAAGGAGGCCTTCCCCAGCATGGAGCCGGACAGCGTCACGGTCTCAGTGACCTACGACAGCGGCTCCGCGCGCCAGTCCGAGGAGGGCCTCGCGATCAAGATCGAGGACGCCCTCCAGGACGTCTCCGGCATCGATTCGATGACCAGCACCTCCACGGGCAGCGGCACGACGGTGACGGTGGAGAAACGCAGCGACTACGACCTCGACACCCTGCTCACCGACGTGCGCACCCAGGTCGACGCGATCTCCACCTTTCCCGCCGACGCGGAGAACCCGGTGGTGGAGAAGGGCGAGCGCGAGGACCACGCCCTGTGGCTCCAGCTCCACGGTGATACCGACCGCCATACCCTCCAGCAGCTCGCCGACGAGCTCAAGACGGCCCTGCTCGGACGCGCCCAGATCAGCCGGGTCAGCCTCTCGGGGGAGCGCGACCCGATCATGGCGGTGGAGATCGACGAGGGCCGCCTGCAGGCCTACGGCCTGTCGCTCTCGGACGTCGAGGACGCCGTCAATAACGGCTCCACCAGCACCATGACACCGGTGCTGCGCAGCGACACCCTCTACCTCCAGCTCAAGGCTTCGGAGCAGGCCTACGAGCGCGGCGAGTTCGCGGCCATCCCGCTGATCACCACCGCCGACGGCCACCGGGTGCGTCTGGGCGACGTGGCCGACGTCCACGATACCTACGACGAGGACACCCCGGTCCTGTCGCGCTTCAACGGCGAGCCTAGCGTCGCGCTGGAGGTCGTCAGCACCGGCGGGGACGACATCACCGAGTCGGTGGAGGCCGCCCGGGAGGTCGTCGATCAGTGGAGTACCGACGGCCACCTGCCCCGGGGCGTGTCCCTGGACACCTGGCACGACCGCAGCACCTCCATCAACGGGCGGCTGCAGCTGCTGGTGAAGAACGCAATCACCGGTATCGCCCTGGTGTTCGTCCTGCTGGCGCTGTTCCTCAACCTGACGGTGGCCTTCTGGGTGGCGATGGGCCTGCCGTTCATCTTCTTCGGCACACTGTTCTTCATGGGCGACGCCTTAGCGGGGCTGACGCTCAACGAATTCACCACCTTCGGGTTCATCATTGCCCTGGGCATCGTCGTCGACGACGCCGTGGTCGTGGGCGAGAGCGTCTACACGGTGCGCGAGCAGCACGGCGACACGGTCGCCAATACGGTCCTCGGCACCCGCCGGGTGGCGGTGCCCACGCTGTTCGGCGTGTTCACCACGGTCGCCGCCTTCTATGCCCTCTCGCAGACCAGCGGCGGGCTGGGCGAGCTCTATGCCCAGTTCGCGATGGTCGTGGCGATCTGCCTGGTGCTCTCCATCATCGAGTCCAAGCTTATCCTGCCGGCCCACCTCGCCCACCTGAATACCCATCGCGGGCGCAGCCGCAACCCGCTGATGCGGGGCTGGCAGTCCATCCAGAACGGGGCGGACGCCGGCCTCGCGGCCTTTACCGAGCGCTGCTACCGCCCGGTGATCCGCTGGGCGCTGCACTACCGCTACGCGGTGGTGGTGCTGTTCCTGGCGCTGTTCGTGCTGGTGATCAGCATGCCGCTGACGGGGACCGTGCCGATCAGCTTCTTTCCGGCCGTCACCGGCGACACCGTCTCGGCAGAGCTGACCATGCGCAACGACGCCAGCTACGGCCAGACCCATGCAGCCCTGCGGCTGCTGGAGGATCGCGCCCACGATGCCGACCGCGCCCTGCGCGGTGGCGGCGACACCGGCATCGCCCACCTGCAGGTCCTCTCCGAGGCGGATCAGAGCGGCACCGTGGACGTGGAGCTGAGCGACGACGCCCCCTACGACCTGCCGGCCTTCACCCGTCGCTGGCGCGAGCTTGCCGGGCTGCCGGAGGGGGCGCAGTCGCTGAGCGTCCGCAGCACCCGGCAGATGGTCGACGACGTGCGCATCGAGCTGCGCGCCAGCGACGATACGGTCCTCACCCAGGCAGGCGAGCGCTTCAGGGCCGCCCTGAACGCCTATCCGGCGGTCAGCGGCGTCGAGGACAATCTCTCCCCCGGCCAGCCGCAGCTGCACCTGGCGCTGACGCCCAGGGGGCGCGCCCTGGGGCTGACCACCGGGGAGCTTGCCGCACAGGTCCTGCGCACGTTCAACGGCGAGGTGGTCCAGCGCTACCAGCGCGGCCGCGACGAGGTGGAGGTCACCGTCCGCTACCCGGAGGGCCAGCGTCAGAGCGCCACGGACGTGCTCAACGCCCGCGTGCGCACCGACGACGGCGACGTCCTCGCCCTCTCGGACGTCGCCACCGCCACCTACGGCTACACCCGCGAGAGCATCACCCGGATCGACGGCAAGCGCGCGGTCTACCTCTCCGGCGACGTGGACAAGGACGTGATGTCCACCACCGGGCTCGTGGCCGAGCTGCAGGCGAACGTGGTCCCGAACCTCGAACGTCAGTACCCCTCGCTGGACGTGCACTTCGCCGGCGAGGCCGAGGAGCAGGCGGAGACGCAGAGCTCCATGACCCGGATGTTCCTGCTCGCGCTGCTGATGATCTACATCCTGCTCGCCGTGCCGCTGGGCTCGTACCTGCAGCCGGCGGTGATCATGACCGCCATCCCCTTCGGCATCGTCGGTGCCATTCTCGGTCACTGGATCAACGGCCTGGCGCTCAGCATCCTGTCGCTCAACGGGATCGTCGCCCTGAGCGGCGTGGTGGTGAACGACAGTCTCCTGCTCGTGGCGCGCTTCAATGAGCTTCGGGCGGACGCCACCCACCTGCGCGGCGCCATCGCCGAGGCCTGCACCAGCCGGCTGCGGGCGGTTCTGCTCACGTCACTGACCACCTTCGCCGGGCTGATGCCCCTGCTCACGGAGACCTCCACGCAGGCGCAGTTCCTCATCCCGGCGGCGGTCTCGCTCGCCTACGGCATCATGTTCGCCACGGTCATCACGCTGGTGCTCATCCCTGCGCTGCTGCTGATCCGCTACGATGTCGGGACACTGCTGGAGGGGCTGCGCGAGAGGCTGACCGCCGGGGGCGAGGACGCACGGACATGCTGAGCACACTGCTGATCGAGGACGACCTGGACCTGGCCGGCACCGTCGTGCAGTACCTCGACATCGAGGATATCCGCTGCGACCACGCCAGCAACGGTCCCGCCGGTCTCACGCTCATGGAGGCCGGCAGCTACGACGTGCTGCTCCTCGACCTCAACCTCCCGCGCATGGACGGGCTGGGCGTGTGCCAGCGCCTGCGCACCCGCGGCGACGACACGCCGGTGCTCATGCTCACCGCCCGGGACACCCTGGACGACAAGCTCGAGGGCTTCCGCGCCGGCACCGACGACTACCTGGTCAAGCCCTTCGAGCTCCAGGAGCTGGTGGCGCGCATCCACGCCCTCGCCCACCGGCGCAGCGGCCAGGCACGCCAGCTCCGGTACGCGGACCTGGTGATGAATCTGAGCGAACACACCGTCACCCGCGCGGGCCGGACACTGCGCCTCTCACCCACGGGCTGGCGGCTGCTGGAGACACTGCTTCGCGCCGCCCCGGCGGCGGTCTCACGCCGGGCCCTGGAAGAGGCGGTATGGGGCGACGAGCCGCCGGACAGCAACAGCCTGAAGGTCCACCTTCACAACCTGCGCCGTGCGGTGGACGTCCCCTTCGCCACCGCGCTGGTACACACGGTCAGCGGCTACGGCTTCGCCCTGAGGACCCCGGCGGATGAAACGCCCGATCAGTCTTAAGTGGTTCGTTGCCGTT
Source organism: Arhodomonas sp. KWT (assembly GCF_010993615.1). Lineage (NCBI taxonomy): Bacteria > Pseudomonadati > Pseudomonadota > Gammaproteobacteria > Chromatiales > Ectothiorhodospiraceae > Arhodomonas > Arhodomonas sp. KWT. The sequence goes on from NZ_WNXE01000015.1 coordinate 29,544, forward strand.
GTCTTTCTCGGGCTGGGGGGCCTGCTCGTCATCGGCTACTCGCTGCTGAGCGCCCAGTTCTTCAAGCGCGGCATGGACAACATGGTGGCCGCCCAGATGGAACGGGTCGCCCGGGACTACGTCAGCGGGGGCACGACGGGGCCGGGCGAGATCGCCGGCTACCGCATCGCACGCCGCTGGGACGACGTGCCGGCGGCGACCCGGACCACCTTCGGCCACCCACCCGCCGAAGCGGACGTGCTGCGCATCCACGATGACGCGCGCTGGTTCCAGCCGCCGCAGTTCGTCCGCTTCCTCATGCGCGTACCCGTCGGCGAGGAAACCGTATTCGTCAGCCACACCGTCTCCCCGGAGACGGCGTCCGCGCTGGTGGCCCGCAATGCAGAGGCCAACCTGCGTTTGCTGCTCGGCATCAGCATCGCCAGCGCGCTGGTCCTCGCCGGGGTGATCCTGCTGGTGCTGCACCGGGTCTCCCGGCCGGTGGCCGCCCTCGGTGCCTGGGCCAGGGACCTGAATGCCCGGCGTCTGCGCGAACCGCCACCGGACTTCTCCTACCCGGAGCTCAACGAGCTCGCGGCGCTGATCCGGGGCAGCCTCTCCTCGGTCCACGAGGCGCTGGAACGTGAGCACCGCTTCCTGCGCCACACCAGCCACGAGCTGCGCACGCCGATCAGTGTGATCCGCAGCAACATCGAGCTCATGCACCGGCTGCAGGAACAGCTCGGCGGACCGGCGGACCCCCGTCAGGCCCAGGTGATCGAGCGCATCGACCGGGCCAGCCAGACCATGAAGCAGCTCACCGAGGTCCTGCTGTGGCTGAGCCGGGTGGACGAGTCGCCGCCGGCGGCCCGGCACCTGCGCCTGGACGAGCTCCTGCGCCAGATCACCGGCGAACTGGCGTATCTGCTCACTGACAAGCCCGTGACCGTTGCGCTCGCCACCGAGCCGTACACGGTGCACGTCCCCGAGGGCCCGGCACGAATCGTCCTCGGCAACCTCGTCCGCAACGCCTTCCAGCACACCTGGGACGGCCAGGTGCACATCCGCCAGCGCGGCGACCGGGTGCTGATCGTCAACCCGCGCCCCGTCGACGGCGCTGGCGGCAACGACGGTGACGAGCTCGGTTTCGGGCTCGGGCTGCAGCTCACGGCCCGGCTCACCAGTCGTCTGGGATGGGCCTACCGCAACCGGGCACGCCGGCACCACCGCGTCGTGCGCCTGCGCTTCGGCACCGCCGGGAACACCATAGAGCGACCGCGGTCAGGTTGAGCTACGATTATCCCGAATATCGTTGTTGCGAATAATTATCGTTTGGTCTATGGTGAACGCCATTCCAACGACGTGAAGGAGAAGGCGCTATGAAGTACGCTCTCACCGCCGCTGTCGCCGCTGCGGCCCTGGTCCCCGGGCTGGCCTCGGCAGTGGAGTACCCGGCGGGCAAGCCGACGACCATGCACGGACTGGAGATCGCCGCGGTATACCTGCAGCCGGTGGAGATGGAGCCCGCCGGGCAGATGTCCACGTCGAAGGCGGACGTTCATCTCGAGGCCGACATCCACGCGGTCGAGGACAACCCCAACGGCTTCGCGGTCGGCGCCTGGATGCCCTACCTCACGATCGAGTACAAGCTGACCAAGGAAGGCGGTGCCACCACCAGCGGCGTGTTCGACGCCATGGTCGCCAACGACGGCCCGCACTACGGCAAGAACGTCAAGCTCGACGGCCCCGGTGAGTACCACCTGACCTACACCATCTACCCCCCGGGGCATGCGCCCGAGGGTGTCGACGCGCCGACGTTCATGCGTCACGTGGACGACGAGACCGGTGTCGGCGAGTGGTTCAAGCCCTTTAAGGTGGATTTCGACTTCACCTATGCCGGCATCGGCAAGAAGGGTAGCTACTAGGAGACACCCAATGGTGAAGACACTGAGCCGCTGGCTCGGTCTCGCCCTGCTCCTGGCCGCCGCCACGGCGGCGGCCGAGCTGCCGACCTATCGCCTCGAGCTGCATAACGGCGAGCTGCGGCCCGCCCGCCTCGAGGTCAAGGCCGGGGAACGGTTCAAGATCGAGCTGCACAATACCGGTAACACTCCGGTAGAATTCGAGAGCACGCGGTTACGCAAAGAGAAGGTCATGGCGCCCGGCGTTCAGTCGTTCGTCGTGGTGCACCCGCTCAAGCCCGGCGAGTACGAGTTCTTCGACGAGTTCCACCTCCCCGATGCCCGAGGCGTAATCGTCGCCAAGTAGTAGCCACAGACCGGAGTTCCGTCATGGAAATGGGACAGGTGTTCTTCGTCGTCTGGCGCGAAAGCGTCGAGGCGATTCTTGTCGTTGGGATCGTCTATGCGTGGCTCCGGCATCACCCGAGCGGGCGTATCGGGCTGCGCTATCTGTGGTCCGGCGTGGCCGCGGGCCTGGTAATCGCGACGGGACTCGCCGCCGGGCTGATGGGCATGGGCAGCCTGCTCAGCGGCAGCGCCCAGGAAACCTTCCAGACCGTGATGGTCCTCGTCGCCTCGGGGCTCATCGTGCAGATGGTCATCTGGATGCGGCGCCACGGCGCGGGACTGTCGCGGGAGCTGCGCGAGAGCGTCGACCAGTCCATTGCGACCTCGCAGTACACCGGGATCGCCGTGCTGGTCGCCATCGCCGTCGCCCGCGAGGGCGCCGAGACCGTGGTCTTCCTCTACGGCATCGGTGCGGCGAGCATCAGCATGGGTAACGGCGGGACCTTCGCGCTCTACGCCCTCGCCGGATTCGGCGTCGCGCTGGTCACCTTCTACATCCTGCAGCTGGGTTCCCGGGTGTTCTCCTGGCGCCATTTCTTCCGTGTCAGCGAGGCGCTGCTGCTGCTGCTCGCCGGCTCGCTGCTGGTCAGCGGCGTGGACCGTCTGATCGGCATGGGCTGGCTGCCGGCGGGCATGGACCCGGTCTGGAGCACCCCGGGGCTGCTCGACGACTCCACGCGCTTCGGCGGTCTGGTGGCGGCGCTCACCGGCTACCGGGCCTATCCGGCGCTCACGGACGTCATCGCCCTCGCGGCCTTCTGGGTGATCGTCGTCGCACTGCTGCGCTGGAGCGGACGCCGACCGCCGCGCAGGACGGCCACAGCCGGGGAGCAGCAGCCCAGCACCGCCGCATCATGAGCTGTGCGGCCGGCATGATGCAGGGTGGCACCGCCCCAGGCGGCCGACTGGCCGCCTGGGGCGAGTGGATGCGCCGTCATCGCGGCGTGATCCAGGGTATTCAGTGGGGCGTGGTCGGCGTCTACGCCTTCCTGCTGATCGTTCCCACGCTGTTGCCCCTGCCGCCGTACACCGCCGGCATCCTGGACAACCTCACCGTCTTCGCGCAGTTCGTCTTCTGGGGCATCTGGTGGCCGTTCGTGCTGCTGAGCATCGTGCTCATGGGGCGCGTGTGGTGCGGTGTCTTCTGCCCGGAGGGTACGCTCACCGAGTTCGCCAGCCGCCACGGCCGCGGTGGCGCCATCCCGCGCTGGGTGCGCTGGGGTGGCTGGCCTTTCGTGGCCTTCGTGGGCACGACGCTCTACGGCCAGATGGCGAGCGTCTACGACTATCCCGGGCCGGCGCTGATCGTACTCGGCGGCTCCACCGTGGCGGCCATGATCGTCGGCTTCCTCTACGGCCGGGACAAGCGGGTCTGGTGCCGCTACCTCTGCCCGGTCAACGGCGTCTTCCGACTGCTCTCGCGGCTCTCGCCGCTGCACTATCGTACGCACGAGGACGCCTGGCAGGCGGCACGGCGCAGCGTCCGCCCGGAACGCGTCAACTGCCCCACCCTTCTGGCCCTGCGCGAGCTCGACGAGGCCGGCGGCTGCCACATGTGCGGGCGCTGCAGCGGCTACCGCGGGGCCATCGCGCTGGAACCGCGGCTGCCGGGATCGGAGATCACCCGTATCGGGGCCCGGAACGCCAGCGGCTGGGAGTACGTGCTGCTGGTCTTCGGTCTCATCGGCACGGCGATCGGGGCCTTTCACTGGAGCGCGAGCCCGTGGTTCGTGACTGCCAAGCAGGCGATCGCCACGTGGCTGGTTCACCACGACTGGATGTGGCCGCTGACGATGCACGCACCGTGGTGGGTGTTCACCAACTACCCGGGCGAGAACGACGTGTTCAACCTGCTCGACGGCGCGCTGCTGATCGTCTACATCGCCACCACCGCCGTGGTCGTGGGTAGCGCGGTCACCGCCGCACTGGCCCTGGGCACCCGGGCGATGGGGCAGTGGCGGCCCCAGCGGCTCTACCACCTCGCCCATTCCCTGATACCGCTCGGCGGCATAGGGGCGTTCCTCGGCCTGTCCATGACCACCGTGTCACTGCTGCGCGCCGACGGCGTGCCGGTGTTCTGGGTCGGCGAGACACGGGCGCTGCTCCTTGCCGCCGCGACGGCATGGAGCCTCGGCCTCGCCTGGCGAATCACCGCGGTACACGTGCCCGGGCAATGGCTGCGCCGTCTCGGCGGCTTCGCCGGGGGCGCCGCGGCGGCGGGCGTCGTCGCCGCGGCCTGGTGGCTCCTCTTCTGGGGCTGGTGAGGCAGGCCCGGGGCATTCAGACCCCGGCGCGCCCCATCCGCTGCATGCGTGCCAGCCAGCGGTGCCGGCGCTCGGCGCCGGCGTTTCCCACCCCGCCGATCAGGTACTCCCCGACCGGCGAGATCCCGCAAAAGCGCAGAATGTTGCGCTCCAGGCTCTTCAGGCTGTGCGCGCCGAAATACCAGCGGTAGGCGAGCGCGGGCATGCCCATGGTCACTACGACCCGTGCCGATCGCCCCTGCAGGCGTTTACGCGGGAGGCCGTCCGGGCGGTAATCGAAGGCGAAACCCGGGCGCAGGGTCTGCTCCAGGAAGGCCTTGAGCAGCGCCGGCATGGTACCGAGCCATAAGGGATAGACGATGACCACGTGCTCCGCCCAGACAATGGTCTCCTGGGCGGCGGCGATGTCCGGAGGTGGCGGTTCGCCCGTGAACGCCCGTTCGTTGCGGAGCAGCCCGAAATCGAGACCCGCGACGTCGATACGGTGCACACTGCGCCCCGTCTCGCCGGCCCCCGCCTCGTAGGCATCGGCCAGGGCGTGACACAGGTGCCCGCCCGCCGGATCCGGATGCCCCTGTACGATCGCGATACGCGTTGCCATACGCCCTCCCACGGTCCCTGTTCGCCGCCATTATCACGATCATACCGCCGCGTGGGAACGCCCGCCGGGCGGCGTTGAGAACACCGGGTACAGTGCGTTATAAGGCCGTTTATTGACGGGGCGGATTCCACCGGCCCCGAGGAGGTTGCCATATGGCCAACGGCTGGACACACGACGGCGCGGTGCAGGAGCAGATCGACAGCTCCGTGGCCGATGCGCTCGAGCGGATCCGCAGCCGCCTGCCGAGTGGCGAGAGTCTCAGCCACTGCGAGGAATGCGACGCGGAGATCCCGGTGGGCCGCCGCGAGGCCATTCCGGGTGTGCGCCTGTGCGTGAACTGCCAGGCCGCCAGGGACGAGGAAGAGAACGGATTCAGCAGCTACAACCGCCGCGCGAGCAAGGACAGCCAGCTACGCTGAGCCGGGAATCCTCGCGGCGGTGACAGAAACTTTTACGTGATTGGCTGCGCCTCACCAGCACATGCGATGATTGCACAATAAATTGACTCCGCGTGCATTCTGTCACAGATTCCCGGGCACGACCCTCCGGGCCACACCGCCACCGGGTAACGCAGGGCCCAGGACATCTCAATGCCGTCTCTTACCGCCCCTGTCAGCCGCACCCGACGATGGCTGCCCGTCGCGCTGCTCGGGGTCCTGGTCATCGGCGCGGCGGTCCTGCTCCAGCGGATCTACACGGAGTTCCGCGAGGATACGCTTGCACAGGCCGGTCGCCAGATCGAGCTCGCAGCGGCCATAAAGGCGGACGCACTACAGCGCGCTCTGGGGGAATATCACGAAACGCTTCGGGTGATCGCCGCAGACGATCGTGTCCAGAAGTCCCTGAGGGACGGCAGCGATGCGGCGCGATTGCGCGCCGTCCAGGGACTGCTGACCACGGTGGACCGTGTCCACGGACGGCTACTGTGCGCCGTCACATTGACGGCCCCCTCAGGCGTGGTGCTCAGCAAACCGGGCCAGGGTTGGTGCAACGGCCCGTTTCTCCCGGCAAGGGCGGTACGGACCAGCGAAGCAGGGCGGAACGGCCACATCCACCAGATCAACGGCCGCTGGCTGATCCACCTCGTTGCACCTGTTCAGGATGATGGCCCCCCACTGGGACAGGTGGAGGGGTGGCTGGACCTGCAGGCAATGCTCCAACACCTGCTGGGCAACGTGCACCCTTACCGCGGCGGACATGCCTACGCGGTGCGTCCGGACGGGACCATGCTCTGGCATCCCATCGGCCTCGCTGCGGACGATTCGGAAATGCGCAACGAGGTGGAAAGCGTTGCGGACCTGTCGAAGCGAATCGGTATTGCGCCCCCGTTCGGCAAAGACGATCTCATCCGGGGCCGCCACGCGGTGGCCGACGACCAGGTGGTCGCGTACGCACCGGTTCGGTGGTTCGACGAGCGTTTCTACGTCGCCGTAACCGCCCCGCTTTCAGCGGTACTCCAGCCCACGATGTCCTTCGTCTCCGACGTCGTGACGCTCGGTGCGTCCCTGCTGGGCCTGGTCATTCTGGGCTCGGGCATCGGTACGTTCCTGCACCGGCGCCACCTCGCCGCGCTCTCGGAGCTGCGCTACATCCTCCGCATTAGTCCGGCAGTGATCTTCCGCGCCCGCATCACCGGCAACCGGCTGGTACCGACGTTCATCAGCGATACGGTCCGGACGATCCTCGGCTTCGCCCCGGGGCAGTTCGGCGATTCCGAGTGGTGGCTGAGACAGGTAGACCCCCGGGACCGGCAACTGGTGCGGGACAGCCGGAATCGACTGCTCGACGACGGCCGCGTGACCCAGACGTACCGTGTCCACGGAGCGAACGGCGACGTGCGGTGGCTCCAGGAAAACCTGGAGATAATCAACGAGGATGGCGGCACCACCGGTGAGGTCGTCGGCGCGCTGCTGGACGTGACCGCCCATAGCGAGGCGGAGGCGTCACGGCGGCTCGCGGACAATTTCTTCGAGCACTCGGAGGAGCTCTGCATGGTGCTCGATGCCAAGCGGCGAATCCTGCGCGTGAACCGTGCATTCACCCGAATCACCGGCTACGACGCGGACGAGATCGTGGGTGCCGCGGTAGCGGACGGACGTTACGGCGATGACGACATCTTCGCCGACGAGGCCGTCTGGCGACAGCTCGAAACCATGGGCAGCTGGCAGGGAGAGGCACGCCGCCGCCGACGCACGGGCGAGTCCTACCGCCTGTGGGTGACCCTGACGGCCATACATGATGATGACGGCTACATCACGCATTACACACTCAGCGGCCTCGACGTCAGCCGCGGTGACGCCCTGGAGGCACGACTGTACCGGATGGCGAATTACGACGACGTCACCGGCCTGCCCAACCGGAACATGGCCCTGGACCGGCTGAGCCAGATGCTCGCTACCGATGCCGGGAAGAACAGCTCCGGCGTCGCCGTGCTCTTCGCGGACATCCACCGCTTCAGCCGGATCCACGAAACACTGGGTCCGCGTCTCTCCGAGCAGCTCCTGCGCCTGGTCGGGGAACGGCTCGACCAGGTCGTGCGTCCCTCGGGGGGCATCGCCGCACGCTACGGTCACGACACCTTCCTGGTACTTCTCCGGGACACGCGAAATCGCCTGCCCCGTTCCGCCGAACACATGGCCAGCCGAATGGTTTCCTCTGTCGAGGCCCCGATCCCGCTGGCGAACCAGACGATATTCACCAACCTCAATGTAGGCGTGGCGATCACGCCGGAGGACGGTCGCGACGCGGAACGACTCGTCATCGCCGCGATGACTGCCACCCGCCGGGCACAACAGTCCGCCGTGATCAGCTACAGCTTCTTCCAGGCCGATTTCGCGGCACACGGACAACGCCGGCTGACCGTGGAGAACCGCCTGCGCACGGCGCTCGACAGCGACACCCTGTCACTGCACTACCAGCCCCAGATCCGGCTGGAAGACGGCGGGATCGTGGGCGCGGAGGCGCTGCTTCGCTGGCACGATGCAGAGCTCGGCCCGGTGAGCCCGGCCGAGTTCATACCCGTGGCCGAGGAGAGCGGTCTGATCGAGGAGATCGGCGCCTGGGTGCTGGAACAGGCGTGCCGCGAGGCCGCCGGCTGGCCGGTGGCCGGGGTGGGTGCCCTGCGCGTGGGCGTGAACCTGTCACTGCGCCAGTTCCGCAGCGACACCCTCGTCGCGACCGTGGACCGGGTGCTGGCCACCTCGGGCCTGCCCGCGGAGCGGCTGGAGCTCGAGATCACCGAGGGCACCGCCATGTCGGACTCCGAGGCCACCGCGGCGGCCCTGACCGCGCTGCGCGAGCGCGGCATCACCGTGGCGGTGGACGACTTCGGCACCGGCTATGCATCGCTGTCGTACCTCCACAGCCTGCCCGTGGACACCATGAAGATCGACCGCTCGTTCGTGCAGAGCCTGGATACGGAGCCGCGCAGCGCGGAGATCGCCCGCGCCATCATTTCGCTATCGCACACGCTGGGCCTGCGGGTGATCGCCGAGGGTGCCGAGACGCCCGGACACGTCGCGTTCCTGCGGCGGGAGGGCTGTGACGAGGTCCAGGGCTTCCACTTCTCACGCCCCCTCCCGGCGGAGGCGTTCCGGGAGTGGGTGGTCGCGCGCAAGGGCGGCTGATCCGTGCATACCGGCGCGGCCTGATCCATGATCGGTATACGGGTAGCCACCGGAGGGGACCATGCGCACCGCCACCGCATTCCTGATCGCGATCACCGTACTGCTCTTCAGCGGCACCGCCACCGGGCTGCGCTGCGGCAGCCGCCTGATCCAGCCGGGTGACAGCACCCTCCGGGTGGCGCGCCACTGCGGCGAGCCGGACTACATCGAGCACCGTGCGGAGGCCTTCGTACCCGGGACGGGCTACGTCAGCGACGTGGAGGCGTGGTACTACAACCGCGGCCCCCAGCAGTTCCTGCGCATCCTGACCTTCCGTAACGGCGAGCTGGTACGCGAGGAGACCGGCGGCTACGGCTTCTCCTCCGGCGTGGCGGGCCAGTGCACGCCCAACAGCATCCGCACCGGTATGTCCAAGCTCGAGCTCTACAGCCGCTGCGGGACACCCGCGCACCGGCGCACACGCTTTCGCACCGGGGTGTCCGACGACCGACGGCATTCGCTGAGCGCGCTCGAGCAGGTGGACGAATGGGTCTACTCGTTCGGCCCGACGCGATTCAACCGGATCGTGGAGATCGTCAACGGCGAGGTGCGATCGGTGACCGTTGGCGAGGAGCGCGGCGATTGACCGGGGCCGCGCAGCTGCGTTTCTACGCGTCACTGAACGACTTCCTGGCACCGGAGCACAGACAGCGGCCATTCGACTACCAGGTTGCGCGACGGGCCTCGGTGAAGGACGTCATCGAGGCGCTGGGCGTGCCACATACCGAGATCGGCCTCATCCTCGTCGACGGGACCGCCGTCGGCTTCGGCCACCTCGTCACCGCCGGCGAGCGGATCAGCGTCTACCCCGTCTTCACCACGCTGGCACCGGACGGCGCCTCACTGCTGCGGCCACCACCGGCGTTGCCGCCCCGCTTCGTCGCGGACACGCACCTGGGCACGCTGGCCCGCTACCTCCGGCTGCTCGGCTTCGACACCCGCTACCGCAACGACCATGACGATGCCACCCTGGCGGCGATCGCCGCCAGCGATGCCCGCATCCTGCTCACCCGCGACCGCGGGCTGCTCAAGCGCCGTCTGGTCACCCACGCCTGCTTCCTGCGGGCCGACACACCCCGGGACCAGCTCCACGAGGTGGCGGTACGCTTCCCGCTCGCGGCCTGGATGGACCCGCTCAGCCGCTGTGCCCGTTGCAACGGCGTCCTCCGCGCGGTGGACAAGGCCGCCATCGAGCATCGCCTGGCACCGAAGACCCGCCGTTACTACCGGCGCTTTCGCGAGTGCGACGGCTGCGGCCAGCTCTACTGGGCGGGCAGCCACGTGCGCCACCTGGAGGCGCTGGTCGCGGAGGTCCGCGACGGTGCCGGCGGGGGCGCGCCTCCCGGGACACGGGAGATCGCGCACGCCCCGCCCCACTGACCGGGGACAGGGTTCAACGCGTACCCGCCGCGGCCGGCGCCGCTTGATGGAGGAACGCCAGCACCTCGCCCATCAGGGCGTTGATCGCCTCGTAACGGGTGTCCGGGGCCGCCAGGATGTCCGCCGCGCTCTGCACGTAGGGGGCGGGCACGAGCTCGTCACCGCAGTGCTCCACCAGCGCCCGCGCGGAGGCCGGCGTCGTCTCCAGGTGGAACTGCAGCCCGAGCACGGTGCGCCCGAGCTGGAATGCCTGGTTCGGACAGACCGGGCTGCTCGCCAGCCGCACGGCCCCCGGCGGCAGCGCCAGGGCCTCGCCATGCCAGTGGAAGACCTCCACCGACGGCGGGAAACGGAACAGCGACCGATCGCCACCACCCTCGCCCCGGATCGGGAACCAGCCGATCTCCTTCTCCGGGCCCGGACCAACAGCGCCCCCCATGGCACTGGCGATCACCTGCGCGCCGAGGCACACGCCGAGCACCGGGGTCCCCGCCTCGATGATCCCGCGCACGAACGCCTTCTCCGCCGCCAGCCAGGGGAACGCCACCTCGTCGTTGACGCTCATCGGCCCGCCCATGACCACGAGAAAGTCCACCTCGTCCGGCGCCGGCAGTGCCGCCGTGCGATACAGCGGCGTGCCGGTGACGGTGTAGCCGGCGTCCTCCAGCCATTCGGCGATGCGCTCCGGCCCCTCGAAGGGCACGTGCTGTAGATAGTGCGCGCGCATGATCGGCTCCCTGCAATACGTGATCCGTGCCGGCGGCCGCGAGCCGCCCCGGTGCCGATTATGGGCGGTCGGGATACATCGTTCCATCGTGCGGCCGGGAGAGGGACGAAGCAGCATCCACGACCGGGCGGAGCCGGGGACCGCTGACGCCCCCACCAGCGCCCGCCGCAAGAATCCGAGGCAGGGGCGAAACGATACCGCATGGCCGCTGCGGTGCAGGCGCCCGTGCTACGGTATAGCCGCGGCTACGCCAGCCGGCCCGCCGGCCACTGCCCGTCCGCAGGCCGCGGCCGGCTATTATCGTGTCGATACGGTGATGGAATCCGAACGCATGGAGTGCCCGAAGTGCGGTGCGTCGCGGAGCGCGGAGCAGGTCACCTGCACGCACTGCGGCGTCGTCTTTCACAAGTACGCGACCTACCTCGCGCGGCTGGAGGCCTACGAGGCCCGGCGCGCCGAGCGGCGTACGCCGTTGCGCGAACGCCTGGCCGGCCGGGCGGCGGCGCTGGCGGTGCCCCCGGCAGCCATGGCGACGCTGTGGTGGGGCTATCTCGCGCTGTGGCTGGCCTTCCTGGTCTGGGGCGGCAGCTACATGATTCAGGACATCGCCGCTCTGGGACGGGACGCCGGGTTCCTGCACAACGTCAACCTGCCCTTCCACGAGTTCGGCCACCTGCTCTTCCGGCCCTTCGGCGAATGGGTCACCTCCCTCGGCGGCACCCTGGGCCAGCTCCTGATGCCCGTCATCTGCGGCATCGCCCTGCTGCGCGGGCGCGGCGACACCTTCGGCGCCAGCCTGTGCCTGTGGTGGTTCGGCGAGAACTTCCTGGACATCGCCCCCTACATGGCCGACGCCCGCGCCGGCCAGCTCCCGCTGCTCGGCGGCAACACCGGGCACACCGCCCCCTACGGCTTCCACGACTGGGAGTACCTCCTCGGCGAGACGGGTCTGCTGGCTTACGACCGGCTTCTCGCGGCGATCACCCTCAACGCCGGCCGGCTGATCATGGCCGGCGCGCTACTCTGGGGCGCGGTGCTCCTCCTGCGTGCCCGCGCCGCGCGCTGACACCGGCCCCGGTGGGTGGTCTACGCTTGGGACAGGAGACACGCGGGCACCCGCCCGCCGGCACTGCGGAGGAGACCATGAGCGCTCACGTCTACAAGGTCACCGAGCTCTGCGGCTCGTCGCCCAAGGGCATCGAGGCCGCCGTCGAGAACGCCATCTCCCGCGCCTCGGAGACCCTGCACAACATCCGCTGGTTCGAGGTCACCGAGACGCGGGGCGAGGTCGAGGACGGGCGCGTCGCCCACTGGCAGGTCACGGTGAAGCTCGGCTTCACCCTCGACGACTGACCCCGACACCGGGGCGGACGCCGGTGGCCCCGGCGTCACGCCCCGCGGGGCACATTCGACCATCAGCCCTCGTCGAGCGGCGGCACGTTGGCGATCCGTCCCCAGGTGGACTTGTTGCCCCAGATGTTCTGGCGCAGGCCCTCGAGCTGGAGGATCTGGGAGTGGTCGACGAACAGGTTCACCTCGTTGCCGTAGTTCTTCACGTACCACTCGAACACCAGGGGGTCGGCGGCCTCGAACATCACGTTCTCCAGCCCGAGACCGTTGATGATCGCGGCGACCGCACCGGTGCTCCAGGGCGCCACGTTCTCGGTGATGCCCTCGGACTCGATCATGATGATGTCCGCCCCGGCATCCAGCGCCTGCCGGCCGCGGTTCACCAGGTCACCGACGTCCTTCTTGCCCTCGGCGGCGAGTTCCGCCTCGGTGGAGTCGCCCCCGGAGCCGAACTGGATGCCGAGCTCGGGCTTGGCCTTGAGCCCCGCACGCCGGACGCGCTCGACCAGCCGCACCAGCGATGACGTGGGCATGGACAGGAACCCCGTGGAGATCTCGATGACATCGAAACCCACCTCCTTCGCCTCGGCGAGATAGCGGTCCACCGCCTCCGGCCCGTAACGCAGCACGGTCTCGATCCAGCCGCCGGAGGAGACGTAGGCGTCGTGCTCGTGGGCGAGATCGCTGATCGCACGGACCTGCTCGCGGGGCAGCAGCGCGAACGAGCCGCCGGCCCACTTCACGCCGTCCACCCACTGGCCGGCGACGTCGAGCACGTCGGCCAGATGCCGGGTGCCGTAGGTGGCGTAGTAGGGACCGCGGATCTCGGTCACGCCCACGGAGCGGGGCTTGTCGGGACGGTGTGCACGGGGAATGAAGTCGAAGCTGGTTTCGGCCATGACTGCACCTCCTGGACCATGTCCGGAAAAGGCCGATGTGTGAGTCTGTCCCCCGGCTATACCCCTGTATGTTGCTGCGAATGATTGCTATTTCAAGAGCGGAAAGACCCGGCCCATGGGTCCTCCACCGCTTCGCCGGCGAGCCGGAAGCCGTAACACCCTTAGAGCCGCCGCGCGGGTATCCTCTTCCGCCGCGGCGTCAGACACCGGAGCAGCGAGTATCCCCCGGGGTCTCGCGGTAGATCCGGAACAGCCGCCGCAACAGTTCGACGACGGCCACCCCGCCGGTGCCGTCCACGGGCACGATGTCGGGGTTCAGGGATCAGAGCTCGGTGGCGACGCGGTTGCGGCCGTCGCGTTTCGCGCGGTACAGCGCCTGGTCCGCACGCTGTAACACCGCCTCGTGGCTGCTGTCGGCGCGCCGCAGGTGGGCCACGCCGATGCTCACGGTAAAGGTGATGGTATGACTGTCCACCCGCACCGGGGTCTGCGCCATCTGCCGGCACAGCCGGTCCGCCACGGCATCCGCCTGCTCGCCGGCGCCGAGAAGCACCGCGAATTCCTCGCCGCCGATCCGCGCGGCAATGTCGACGGCACGGAGGGTCGCCCGGAAACGCCCGGCGAGATGGCGCAGCACCTCGTCGCCCGCGGCGTGGCCGTGACGGTCGTTGATGTCCTTGAAGTGATCGATGTCGACCATGAGCACCGCCGCCGGGGTCTCGGCGTCCCGGGCCTGGCGCCACGCGAGCTCCAGGGCCTCGATGAACATGCGCCGGTTGGCGAGCTCGGTGAGCGCGTCGGTGTTGGCCAGGTGTTTGAGCCGCTCCTCCATGGCCCGGCGCGCGGAGATCTCCGCGTCCGCGGACTGCATCCGCCGCTCGGCGTCCTGGCGGGCGCGCCCCTCCTCGGCAAGGCGGTCGATGAGCTCGATGTTGCGCACCGAGATCGCGGCCTGGGCGGCAAGGAACTCGATCAGCGGGCGCTGACGCTCGTCAAAGGCCTCCGCGGTCAGGGCATGCTCCAGGTAGAGCACACCGATGAGTTCGCCGAGGTAGGTCAGCGGCACGCACCAGGCAGTGCCGGTGAACCCCCCGCCGCCGGTATCGGCCGGGTTGAGATAGCGGTCGTTGGCGAGCATGAGGTTGTGCTCGACCTCACCGCGGCCGAAGCGCTGCATCCGCTGGGTGCGCGCGACATAGCGGATCACCGAACGCGGCAGGCTCTCGACATTATCGACCAGCGGTGGCGTATCGTAGTAGCGTGCCCCGTGGATGCCACTGTCCATGGCGACGCGGAGATCGTCGTCCCTGGCCAGCAGCAACACGACACGCTGGGCACCGGTCTGCAGGGCGACGTTGCGGATGATCTCGGGCACGAGCTCATCGAGCTCTGTGTGCAGCGACAGCGCCTGGGCGATCTGGATGACCGCATCCATCTGCGGTCCCCGCCCCGCCGGCTCGTCCGCGCGGGCACCGCCGTCGAACCGCGCCAGCGCCGCCGACGCCCGGCCCTGCCGGAACGCCTGGGCGAGCTGGTCTTCGTAGATGCCGGCGAAGGCGTTGCGGCCGCGCTCGCGCCAGTACAGGGCGGCACGCCTGGCGATCAGGGCCGCCGCCGGCCAGCAGGACTGCCGCTGGGCGGCCTGGAGGGCATCGTCGTAGGCGTCGATGAGTGCGGTGACGTCACCGTCCCGGCGCGCCTGCTCGGCCTGCATCAGCCGGTACCAGTGCTCGAAGTTGTCGGGGGCGTGGCGGCGCCAGCGCCCGTAGCGCGCGAC
>NZ_WNXE01000160.1:0-5363 GCF_010993615.1 Arhodomonas sp. KWT
AGCCGGATGTTCGACGCCCTGGCGGCGGAAGGGATCAACATCCAGATGATCTCCACCTCCGAGATCAAGGTCTCGGTGGTCATCGACGAGAAGTACCTCGAGCTCGGCGTGCGTGCGTTGCACCGGGCGTTCGAGCTGGATAACAAGGAGGGCGAGACGGTTCGCGTGGAAGGCGAGCCGCAGTAACGCCTCAACGAACGGGTCGTTCCGCCGTCCGGCATGGATCGCCGATGGACGGCGTGACGCTCGTGTTTTTCAGGTTCACTGTGTACAACGAGAGTATCGGCAGCTCGCGAAACCCTGCCGACCGCGATGGCGGGACATGACAGGGGGGCTAAGGGGGGCCGTTTCGGCAAGGAGGTGATCAAGGAATGTTGATTCTTACACGACGAGTCGGGGAAACGCTGATGATTGGCGACGATGTCACCGTGACGGTGCTCGGCGTCAAGGGCAATCAGGTGCGTATCGGCGTTAACGCGCCGCGGGACGTATCCGTGCATCGCGAGGAGATCTACGACCGCATCCAGCACGAGGACGAACCGGGCGCCCAGGACGAGAGTGCCGGCGATAGGGACTGAACCGGGTTTACGCAGCGGGGCAATTTGCGTAAGCTTTGCCCCCGTTGTCGCCGACGCGGCATAGCCCCCGGAGAGATGGCCGAGTGGCTGAAGGCGCTCCCCTGCTAAGGGAGTATGGGCTAACGCCCATCGAGGGTTCGAATCCCTCTCTCTCCGCCAGATATGAAGCCCGGCAGGGTCTGCCACCCCTGCCGGGCTTTTTTCGTTTACGCCCGCCGTCGCGGCGCGGGTGCCGCCGTGACTAACCCGTTCCGGATTAGTAAGTTGGCAGGGCGGCCCATGTGGCGGGCCCGACCTTCGGCAGGGAAGGGGATAACGGTGAGAACAGGACTGCTGCGCTGGTTTCGTGACGTCGTACTGCTCCTCGTGCTGGCACTGGCCGCCGGTACAGCCGCCGCACAGGTGGGTGCCATCGCGCCCGGCGGCGGTGGCAACACGTCCGCGGAGCAGGAGGGCGGGCCGGACTATGCGGCGCTCGCGGACATGCTCGAGGACAAGCAGGCCCGCGAGCAGCTGATCGGCGAGCTGCGCCGTCTGGCCCGCAAGCAGCAGGGAGGCGGTGGCCCGGAGGACGAAGGCGAGTCCGGTGCCATCGCGCCGGACAGCCCGGTCGCACGCATACGCTCGCTGCCGCAGCGCGTCGCCTCGGTTACCGAGGCCGCGGTGCATGGCGTGATCGAGCGTGTCTCCAGCGCCGCCACCGCCGTTGCCGCTGCGGCGACCGCGCTCTGGCGGCCGGGTCGGGATTACGGCGAGCTGCTTCGCGGCGTGCTGCCCTTCGCGGGCCTGGTGGTGGCGACCTTTGTCATCTTCTCCGTGCTTCGCCGGCTCGCGGCGCCGCTGTACCGGCGCGTCGCCTCGTGGGCGGCGGCGGGCTACCGGCGCCGCCCCGGCCGGGCACTGACCGGAGTGGTCGTGGGCGTGGCGGTGGACGCGCTGACCATCGTCGCAGCGGCGATCGCGGCCTACGTCATCGCGTTGTCCCTGCCCGGTGGAGGTGACCGGCTTCCCCACTGGGCGGCGCTGTTCGTCAACGCCTTCGTCGTGGTCGAAGGGCTGCGGGTGGTCGTACGCGCGGTCCTATCGCCGCGTTTCGACGGCCTGCGCCCGGTGCCGCTGGCAGCGGAGCAGGCGCGCTACGTCTACGTGCGTGCGGGTCGGGTCATCGCCTGGCTCGGCTACGGCCTGCTGCTGGCCCTGCCGCTGGCGAACCGTCACGCCACGGTGGCGGAGACGGAGCGCACGGTGGGACTCGTCGTCATGGCGGTGGGGTACCTGTACGTGCTGGTGCTGGTGTTCCGGCACCGGCGCTCGGTCGGCGGCGTGATTCAGCGCGCAGCGGCCCACGCGCGTACCGGTCCGGGACGGGCCCTCCTGGGGGGGCTGGCCCGGACCTGGCATCTGATCGCCGCCGTCTATGCCACGGTGCTGTTCGTGGGCGGTCAGGTCGATCCGGCGGGGACCCTGGCCTTCGTGGTACGTGCCACGGGCATGAGCCTCGCGATGGCCCTGGCGGGGCTGCTGGCGGCGGACGCCCTCGGCCGGCTCAAGCGCCGGCACATCCGACTGCCGGAGGACTGGCAGCGGCGCATGCCGATGCTGGAGCATCGCCTGAATGCGTACGTACCCGCGATGGTGAGCGCCGCCCGCGGGGTGGTGACGTTCATCGTGGCCCTGGGGGTGCTGGATGCGTGGTCGGTAATGGATATCGGCGCGTGGTTCGACTCGCCGTTCGGCCTCGCCGTGATCCAGGTGGCGGTCCGTGTGGCGATCACGCTGCTTATCGCCGCGGCGGTATGGGTGGCCATCGCCAGCGTCATCGAGCATCGCATGAGTCCGGAGACCGGGACCGGCGAGCCCAGCGCACGGGAGAAGACCCTGCTGGCACTGTTCAGCAACGCGGCGGTGATCGCCATCGTGGCGATGACGGTGATGATCACGCTCTCCCAGATCGGTATCAACATCGGCCCGCTGCTGGCCGGTGCCGGTGTGCTCGGACTCGCCATCGGCTTCGGTGCCCAGAAGCTGGTCCAGGACATCATCACCGGTGTGTTCATCCAGCTCGAGAACGCCATGAACACCGGGGACGTCGTGACGATCTCGGGGGTGACAGGCACGGTCGAGAAGCTAACCGTGCGCTCGGTGGGGGTGCGCGACCTCGCCGGCACGTACCACCTGATCCCGTTCTCGTCGGTGGACAACGTCGCCAACTACATGCGCGGCTTCGCCTACCACATGGGCGAGTACGGCATCGCCTACCGCGAGGACATCGACGAGGCCATCGCCTCGCTGCGCTCGGCGTTCGAGGAGCTGCGCAGCGATGCCACGCTGGGCCCGGAGATCCTGGAGGACGTGGAGATCGACGGCGTCACCGCGCTCGCCGACAGCTCGGTGAATATCCGCGTGCGCATCCGCACCACCCCGGGCAACCAGTGGGCGGTGGGGCGCGCCTACAACCGCCTGGTCAAGCGTCACTTCGACGGCGCCGGCATCGAGATCCCGTTCCCGCACATGACGATGTACTTCGGCCAGGACAAGGACGGCTCCGCACCGCCGGCGAACGTGGTGCTCGGCGAGACCTCGACCGTCACGCGGCGGGATACCCGTCAGGACACACCGGCGGAGAACCGCCCCGAGGACCTCGGCACGAGCACCTCCGGGCCGGATGCGCCCGGGGACGGGCGCTGACGCCGCGCCGACGATGGTTCAGTGGTGGCGTGCGGGGCCCTCGCGGAGGGCGTCGCGGGCCTCCCGGGCCTCCGGGTCGTGGGGCAGGCGGCGGGGCCGGGCGAGCCACTCACGGCCGCGGAGCATGAGGTTGAAGTAGATGCCGGGCATCCATTTCTCCTTGAGCATCCACATGCTCCAGCGGGGCACCGTCGGGTCCAGCGGGAACGTCGGCAGCAGCTTGCCGCCGTAGCCGAACTCCGCGAGGATCACCCGGCCGCGGGCGACGGTCAGCGGGCAGGAGCCGTAGCCGTCGTAGACGGCGCGGCAGCGCAGCCCGTCCAGGGTGGCGATGACGTTCTCCGCCACCACGGGTGCCTGCTTGCGCACCGCCGCGGCGGTCTTGGCGTTGGGCGCGCCACAGGCGTCGCCGAGGCCGAAGACGTTGCCGTAGCGCACGTGCTGCAGGGTCTCCGGGTCGACGTCGATCCATCCGCCGGCATTGGCGAGCGGGCCCTCGCGCACCACGTCGGGCGCGGTCTGGGGCGGGCAGACGTGGAGCATATCGAAGCCCTTGTCCACCAGCCGCTCGTTGCCACTGGCGTCCTGCACGCGGAAGCGCGCGGTCCGCGCCGGGCCGTCGACGGCGACGAGGTTGCTTTTGAACGCCAGGTCGATGCCGTAGCGCTCGACGTAGCGCATCAGCGGCGGCACGAACGTCTCGACGCCGAAGAGCACGGCGCCGGCGTTGTTGAACTCCACGTCGACGGCGTCGAGGACGCCACGGCGACGCCACTCGTCGCAGGCCAGGTACATCGCCTTCTGGGGCGCACCGGCGCACTTGATGGGCATGGCCGGCTGGGTGAACAGCGCCCGCCCGCCGCGCAGCCCCTGGATGAGCTCCCAGGTGTAGGAGGCCATCTCGTAGCGGTAGTTGGAGGTCACGCCGTTGCGGCCGAGGGTCTCCGACAGGCCCTCTATGGCGTCCCAGTCCAGCCGGATGCCCGGGGCGGCGACCAGCGTCCGGTAGCTCAGGCGCTCGCCGTCCTCCAGTACCACGCGGTTCTGCCCCGGCTCGAAGGCCGCGACCGCGGCCCGGATCCAGCGCGCGCCCGCGGGTATGAGCTCGGCCATGGGGCGGACGGTCTGCTCGCGCTTGAAGACACCGCCACCGACGAGTGTCCAGCCCGGCTGGTAGTAGTGCTGCTCCCGGGGTTCGATGACCGCGATATCCAGCGCCGGACGCCGGGCCAGCAGGCTGGCGGCGGTGGCGAGGCCGGCGGCACCGCCGCCGACGATGAGCACGTCGTACCGGCGGCCGTTGCCGGTGGCCGTGGCCTCGCCGGCGGTGCCCGCGGACCAGGCCGCTTCCAGCCGCGGACGCAGGCCGGAGAGGTCATAGCCGGCAGCGGCGCAGGTGGCAAGCACCGCGTCCGGCGCGAGGTGGCGGGCCTCGTTCAGGGCCCAGAGGCTGGTGGAGCGTGAGCCGGTGCGGCAGAAGGCAACCACCGGGCCACGGGCATCGGCGAGGACCGTCGCGAACGCGCGGACGTCGTCGTCCGTGATCTGACCGGAGACCACCGGGACGTAATGATAGGCGATGCCGAGGCGCTCGGCGGCCGCCCCCAGCTCGGCACCGGCGGGCTGGTCCTCGCTCTCGCCGTCGGGGCGGTTGTTGACGACGGTCTGCACGCCCTCGGCGGCGAGCGCACCGAGGTCGCTGGCACGGAGCTGGGTGGTCACCGCATAGAACGGCGACAGCGGTTTTCTCGTCTCCACGGTCTCTCTCCTCCCCGCCGTGGAACGCGCGGCTCAGAGCGCGTTCAGCGGTATCCTGATATAGCGCACGCCGTTGGACTCCGCTGGCGGAAAGGCGCCGGCGCGCATGTTGATCTGAACCGACGGCAGGATCAGCCGCGGCATGTCGAGCGTGGCGTCCCGTTCCGTGCGCATTCGCACGAATGTCTCCTCGTCCACGCCGTCGTGGACGTGCACGTTGGCGGCGCGCTCCTCGGCCACGGTGGTTTCCCAGCGGTACTCGTCCCGGCCCGGGGCCTTGTAGTCGTGGCACATGAACAGCCGGGTCTCGCCGGGCAGCGAGAGCACGCGGCGAATGGA
>NZ_WNXE01000161.1:0-2511 GCF_010993615.1 Arhodomonas sp. KWT
GCCATTAATGGCCGGGGGTTTAGGGATAAGAGCCTGGCGATGACCTACTTTCGCACCACAGCGAGGCGGCACTATCATCGGCGCGGAGTGGTTTCACTTCCGAGTTCGGTATGGGATCGGGTGGTTCCCACTCGCTATATTCGCCAGGCGAGCCGGTTGGCCTGAGCGCGGTTTTTTGGGCCGCGCGGGCCGTTTGATCGGGAAGTCGCACGCGCACTTGGACATGCGCATTGGTCTCAGACTGCTTGGGTGTTATATGGCCAAGCCGCACGGGCAATTAGTACCGGTTAGCTTCATGCATTACTGCACGTCCACACCCGGCCTATCAACGTGGTGGTCTTCCACGGCCCTTCAGGGGGATCGAGTCCCCGGGGAGATCTTATCTTGAGGGGGGCTTCCCGCTTAGATGCTTTCAGCGGTTATCCCGTCCGTACGTAGCTACCCGGCAGTGCCACTGGCGTGACAACCGGAACACCAGAGGTACGTCCACTCCGGTCCTCTCGTACTAGGAGCAGATCCTCTCAAATCTCCGACGCCCACGGCAGATAGGGACCGAACTGTCTCACGACGTTCTAAACCCAGCTCGCGTACCACTTTAAATGGCGAACAGCCATACCCTTGGGACCTGCTACAGCCCCAGGATGTGATGAGCCGACATCGAGGTGCCAAACTCCTCCGTCGATGTGGACTCTTGGGAGGAATCAGCCTGTTATCCCCGGAGTACCTTTTATCCGTTGAGCGATGGCCCTTCCATACAGAACCACCGGATCACTAAGGCCGGCTTTCGCCCCTGCTCGACGTGTCTGTCTCGCAGTCAGGCACCCTTATGCCTTTACACTCAAGGCGCGATTTCCGACCGCGCTGAGGGTACCTTCGCGCTCCTCCGTTACTCTTTGGGAGGAGACCGCCCCAGTCAAACTACCCACCACACACTGTCCCTGACCCGGATGACGGGCCTAGGTTAGAACCTCAAACATGCAAGGGTGGTATCTCAAGGATGGCTCCACCAGGACTGGCGTCCCGGTTTCAAAGCCTCCCACCTATCCTGCACAAGCAGGCTCGAAGTCCAGTGTGAAGCTGTAGTAAAGGTTCACGGGGTCTTTCCGTCTTGCCGCGGGAACGCAGCATCTTAACTGCGATTTCAATTTCACTGAGTCTCGGGTGGAGACAGTGGGGCCATCGTTACGCCATTCGTGCAGGTCGGAACTTACCCGACAAGGAATTTCGCTACCTTAGGACCGTTATAGTTACGGCCGCCGTTTACCGGGGCTTCGATCAAGAGCTTCGCCCCGAAGGGCTAACCCCATCACTTAACCTTCCGGCACCGGGCAGGCGTCACACCCTATACATCCTCTTACGAGTTAGCAGAGTGCTGTGTTTTTAGTAAACAGTCGCAGCCCCCTGGTCACTGCGGCCCCCCTCGGCTCCACCCGCAAGGGGTTTCACCTACTAGAGGCGCACCTTCTCCCGAAGTTACGGTGCCATTTTGCCTAGTTCCTTCACCCGAGTTCTCTCAAGCGCCTTGGGATGCTCACCCTGCCTACCTGTGTTGGTTTGCGGTACGGTCGCAGACTGCCTGGAGCTTAGAGGCTTTTCCAGAAAGCGTGGCGTCAGTGACTTCGCGCCCGTGGGCGCTCGTGCTCGCGTCTCGGCGTTGTCTGCCCGGATTTGCCTAAGCAGACCGCCTACACGCTTGAACCGGGACATCCGTCACCCGGCTCACCTAGCCTTCTTCGTCCCCCCATCGCAGCAGACTGCGGTACAGGAATATTAACCTGTTTCCCATCGACTACGGCTTTCGCCCTCGCCTTAGGGGCCGACTAACCCTGCGCCGATTAGCGTTGCGCAGGAAACCTTGGGCTTTCGGCGTGGGGGTTTTTCACCCCCATTATCGTTACTCATGTCAGCATTCGCACTTCCGATACCTCCAGCGGCCCTCACGGGTCCGCCTTCGGCGGCCTACGGAACGCTCCCCTACCATGCAAGCAAACGCTTGCATCCGCAGCTTCGGTACACGGCTTTAGCCCCGTTGAATCTTCCGCGCAGGCCGACTCGACCAGTGAGCTATTACGCTTTCTTTAAAGGGTGGCTGCTTCTAAGCCAACCTCCTGGCTGTCTGTGCCTTCCCACATCGTTTGCCACTTAGCCGTGATTTGGGGACCTTAGCTGGCGGTCTGGGTTGTTTCCCTCTTGACGACGAACGTTATCACCCGCCGTCTGTCTCCCGTGATTGCACTTCCCGGTATTCGGAGTTTGCATCGGTTTGGTAAGGCACGGATGCCCCCCTAGCCGAAACAGTGCTCTACCCCCGGGAGTGAGACACGAGGCGCTACCTAAATAGCTTTCGGGGAGAACCAGCTATCTCCGGGCTTGTTTAGCCTTTCACTCCGACCCACAGCTCATCCCCTAACTTTTCAACGTTAGTGGGTTCGGGCCTCCAGCGGGTTTTACCCCGCCTTCACCCTGGCCATGGGTAGATCGCCCGGTTTCGGGTCTACTTCCAGAGACTAT
>NZ_WNXE01000162.1:0-5313 GCF_010993615.1 Arhodomonas sp. KWT
GCCATCGAGTTCCTTCTCGACAAGCTCAAGGACACCAAGACCAACAGCGAGTTCTTCGATTACATGAAGCGCTGAGCCGGTATCCGGATGCCGTCATGAAAAGGGCCGCCCCGCATCGGCGGGGCGGCCCTTTTTCGTCGCGGGCTCAGAAGCGGTAGTCGGCGGAGACGGCGAAGACGTTCGCCGTGCCCTCGTAGGTGCCCGAGAGGTTGCCGCGGGATTCGTCCTCGAGGTTGACGTCGCCGTCGTCGAAGAAGATGTGCATCCATGCGCCGGTGATCGATAGCCGCTCGGTGGGCGAGAACGTCGCGCCGGCCGACAGCCAGCGCCGGTCCACATCCGGCACCCGCGGCGTGCGGTGCCGGGCGTTCGGCACCGGGGACTCGTCCATGCCGATACCGCCGCGCAGCGTCCAGCGGCCGGTGAGCGCGTAGCTCGCGCCCGTGGACAGCGCCCAGGTGTTCTCCCAGTTCTCCTCGGTCACGCTGTTCGGGGTGTTGTCGCCGAACCGGACCACCAGCTCGTCAAAGCTGCTCCACTCTGTCCACTCGGCGTTGAACATCAGCGCCAGGCGGTCGGTGGCCTGGTGGTAGATGCCCAGGTTCAGGCTCGCCGGCGTCGTGAGATCCGCTTTACCGGAGGTGTCGGTGAACTGCCCCCCGGCCTGGGCGTTGGCGAGGATGGCCCGTGACGTGGCGTCGGTGGCGCTGAACTCGGCGTCCCCCTTCAGGGTGAGGTCCACCTTGGAGCGGTAGCTAACGCCCACCCGGGTGCGGTCGGTAACCTGGAACAGCGCGCCGAGGGTGTAGCCCACGCCCCAGTCGTCGCCGGTGACCTCGGCGAAGCCGTCGTGCTGGCCCGGCTGGGCAGGGCTCGACAGGCCGCCCAGGTCCAGCGCGTTGGACAGGGTCGCGTCGGCGTACTGTACCCGCAGGCCGCCGGCGAGCGAGAGCCGATCGGTGACGCGGAAGTTCAGGGTCGGCTGGATATCGACGACCTTCAGGTCCGTCTCCAGGGCCTGGTAGCGTCCGATCCAGTCATGGTCGTAATCGGTGGACAGACCGTACGGCGAGTAGACGGCGAGGCCCGCGTCCAGCGAGTCGCTGAGCTGGGTCTTGACGGCGAAGGAGGGGACCAGGGCGGTCTCGCCACTATTGCCCTTGCTGCCGTCGTAGGGGGTGCCGTCGTCGGGGCCGTTGAGCGGGACCCTGTATGGCGAGGCCCGTCCATCGTTCATGTCGAACTCGGCGTCGATGTAGGCCAGGCTGCCGGCGACCTGGGTGCCGTCGATGTTGCCCAGCGCCGCCGGGTTGTAGGCCATGAAGCTGACGTCCTCTGCGCCGGCGGCGGCGCTGGCGAGGGAGTTGGCGAGGGCCTTGGCGCTCTGCTCTCGGATCTGGAAACCTGTGGCGTGGACGCTCGCCGCCGCACCGGCGAGCGTGAGCGCCGAGGTGGCGATAATCAGGCGATTGGCGCCTCGATGACGGGCGGACATGGGCTCTCCTCCTGGTGCTCTGACTTGTAGTCGTGGTGCCGGGGGCGGGCCCGTGTGGCCGTCGCGTTAAGCATGCCCCCTTTTGCAGGGAAAATAGGCGGGCTGTCCGTCCGCGTCAATACGCCGGCGTATGGAAAGGCCGGAAAAGAACGCACCGGGCCTCGGCCCGGTGCGCTTGGCGGGTCCGGCTTGGTGTCAGCCGGCCGGCGGAAGGACGAAGTCCTGCGCCTGCGGTGCCTTGCCGGAGCTGCGCTCGAGCAGCAGCAGGCCGTTGGCCGTGCGGCCCTGAACCGTGAGCGTACCGACGGTCTCTCCGGGGATCCACGCGACCGGGGTACCACCCTGGCGCAGCACCCGTCCGTCCTCATGGACGGTGAGCTCGCTGCCGGTGGCGAACCGGGCGCCTTCGGGGTCCATGACCCAGCGGCCGTCGCCGGTGCTGCGCACGTGGAAGATGCGGGGGGCGAGGCGGAGACGCTCGATGGCATGGAGGTAGACGCTGTCCGCGAGGGCGGCGAGGCTTTGCTCGGCGGCGCCGCCGTCGGTGGCCGGCAGGGTGATCCGGTAGGCCGGGTAGCGGACGCCGAGATCGAGGTCCACCAGGCTCACGGTCAGCGGCAGCTGACCGCCGCGGGCCGCGGCACCCTCAATGAGCGCCACCATTCGGGCGCCGGAGGCGGCGGCCACCGCCGGGCCGCACTCGGCGAGGGTGTCCAGCGAGCACTCGACGCCGTCCAGGGCCTGCCGCAGGCGCTGCTGGCTGACCGCGGCCAGTGGGTATTCCCCGGCGACGCGGGTCATCGCCGCATAGGCGCGGGTTGCCGCGAGGTCCGAGGCATTGGGGAATAGCAGCGCCACGCCGGGGCCTGTTTCGGTGGCGTCGGCCTGGCCGCGTGGCGCCGCCGTGCCACGGCGCTGGCGCAGGTCGGCACGCAGGCGCGCGAGCTCCTGCTGCAACCGGCGGGTGTCCGCGCCACCGGATGACGCGGCGTCCTTGCCGAAGATCAGCTCGCTGACGGACGGAATGGCGCCGTCCTTGAGGTCGGCCTTGTGCGCCTCCGTGTCCAGGGGGTCGTAGTCGCTGGGCAGTGCCCCCGGCTCGGTGTGTCTCTGGCGGGTGGATTCCGTGTTCGCGCAGCCACCGGCCATCAGGACGGCGACGACGAGGGCGGCGAGCAGGAGGGAGCGCACCATGGATCTGTTCCTCAAACGTCTCGGTTGGGTCTGTCCCGGGCGGAGCCGGGTGGCACCGGTTCGCGCGCCAGCATAGGCAAGCACCGTGAGCACTGCAATCAATCGCGTTCCAGGCGCTGGAAGGTCAGCGGCCACGGGTTGTCGGCGTCGGCCCCCCGGTGCCGCTCGTCGACGACCCGCCAGCCGGCTTCGAGCGCGGGGAAGCGGGTGTCCCCGTCGAGCTCGGTGTCGATCACGGTGAGCTCGATGCGCCGGGCGCGGGGCAGGAACAGGGCATAGATCTCGGCGCCGCCGATGATCATGACCTCGGGAACGTCGCCGGCCGCCGCCAGGGCGGATTCGGCGGAACCGGCCACCGTGCAGCCGGGGGCCGTGAACGCCGGGTCGCGGCTCATCACGATGTTATGCCTCTTCGGCAACGCCCGGCCGATGTCGTCGTGGTTGCGCCGGCCCATGACCACCGGCTTGCCGCGGGTGTGCGCCACGAAGTGGCGCATGTCCGCGGGCAGCTGCCAGGGCAGCGAGCCGCTCGCGCCGATCACGCGGTTGCGCGTCATCGCCGCGATCAGTGTCACCAGGGGCGTGCTCATGACGGCCATTGTACCGTCGGCGGCGGCGTTCGGCACGCCTGCCTCACTCGATGCGGCAGGCCTCGTCGAAGGCCGGACGCGGGTTGCGTGAATACACGGTGTCCGGGTCGCCGTAGCCGATGTTGCACAGGAAGTTGGTGCGGATACTGGTGCCGGCGAAGAAGGCCTCGTCCACCATTGCCGGGTCGAAGCCGGACATCGGCCCGCAGTCGAGCCCGAGGGCCCGTGCGGCGATGATCAGGTATGCCCCCTGGAGGCTGCCGTTGCGGAACGCCGTGGTTTCCGCGAAGGCCGGGCTGTCGCGGAACAGCCCGCTGACGTCCTTGTGCGGGTTCAGCCAGGGCAGCCATTCCCAGAAGCGCAGGTCGTGGGCGACGATGGCCGTGACCGGGGCGGACAGGGTCTTGTCGACGTTGCTCTTCATCAGCGCCGGCGCCAGCCGTTCCTTGGCCTCGGGCGAGCGTACGAACACGACCCGCATCGGGCAGCCGTTGAAGCTGGTCGGTCCCATGGTGGCGAGGGCATGCATCTCGCGGAGCTGTTCGTCGGTGACCGGCCGGTCGAGCCAGCCGTTGTAGGTCCGTGCCTCGCGGAAGATCCGGTCCAGGGCCGCGTCGTCGAGCGCCGGTGTTGCCGTCGTGTGTCCGGGCGCCGCATGCTCTCGCTGCATGGCGTTCTCCTCGCCTCTCGGGTGGGTGTGGCGGATGTGCCGGCGAGCGCCGTGCGCTCAGCGTCCGTCCGGTGCCGGCGTCGTGCTGGTGACGAAGTGACCGTCGCGGTAGAGCAGCGGCGAGCTCTCGCCGCTGCCCGTGGTCGCGACCACGTCGCCGACGATGATGCCATGCGTGCCCTCCTCGTGGACATGTACGGCCCGGCAGTCGAAGCCGACGAGGGCGTCCTCGAGCACCGGCGCACCGGTGCGCAACCGTGTCCAGCGGCCCTCGTCGAAACGTGCCCTGCCGCGGCAGGCGGCATCGCCGGAGGCGAAACGCATGGCGAGCGCTTCGTGCTGCGAGGCGAGGACGTTGAGGGCCAGCACGCGGGCATCGGCGATCACCGGGTAGGTGCTGCTGTCGCGGTTGACGCAGACCAGCATCCGGGGTGGGTTCGCGCTCAGCGAGCAGAACGAGGTTACCGTCAGCCCCGCGGGGCCGTCCGGCCCCCGGGTCGTCGCCAGTGCCACCGGCGCGGCGATGCCGCGCATGCCGCCGCGGAACTCGGCGGCATCGACGAACTGGCTGAAGGTCTCGCCCGCGATCACCGCCGACAGTGCCGCCATGGCGGTGTGGGTATCGTGCATGGCAGTCATGCCGCACTGGCCACGGGCAGTCGCAGGCCTCGGTCCTCGAGGCGCGGCAGGACCTCGTCGCGGAAGTAGGGGAACTCCTCGACGTAGTCCACGAACGCCAGCGTGGTCCCCGCGAACCCGGTCTCGTAGAGACGCTGGATGCCGTCGGCGACGGTGTCCGGGTCGCCGACCAGCGGGTAGCCGCCGTGGCCCCCGGCCATGCGGTCGCGCAGCAACCGGATTACCTCCTTGGGAAAGGACTCGGCGTGGGCGAACATCAGGTTGATGATGTTGTCCACCGCCTCCCAGTCGGCGTTCTCCTGGGAGTAGTAGTGGTGGTATTCCTCCGCCTCCTTGTTGGTCGGCCGGCAGACCACGTAGGAGAGGGTGAACAGCCCCAGGTTGCGCCCGACGGCGGCCGCCTGCCCCTTGATCGCGGCGATCTCCTCCCTGGACTTGTCCAGGTCGATGGCCGGGGTGAACAGGTAGTCGGCGTTGCGCACGGCGAAGTCACGGCCGTGCTGGGAGCCGGCGGCGTTGAAGATCGGCACCTTGTCGGTTTTCGGCAGCGGCAGGCTGTAGGTCCCCTTGAGCTGGTAGAACTCGCCATCCCAGTCGAACGGCTCGGTCTCGGTCCAGAGTTTGCGGGCGATATCGAACCACTCCTGGCCGAAGCGGTAACGGGTCTCGTGGTCGTCCGGCATGGTCATGCCGAGGGCGTCGTACTCCGGCTTGTTCCAGCCGCA
>NZ_WNXE01000163.1:0-5271 GCF_010993615.1 Arhodomonas sp. KWT
GCCGGCACTGCTGGAGGCGGGCGGCCTGGAGCCGTACCTGGAACGGATGCATCCGGGATTCGTGCCGTCGGCCCGCCGGGCCGTGGTCTCGCAGTGGAGCAAGTTCTACTTCGCGCGGCTGATCCTGCCGGTGGCCACGGCGGCGGTCCAGGGCTGGCGGGTGCCGGTGCCGCCGGAGCCCGTCGGCGTCGCCGTCGGCACCGGGGGCGATGTGCAGGCGTTCCACCTGCCGGGCCCCGGTGGGCCGTTCGAGGCCACTCCGGACGGCCCGTTCGAGCGCTTCGCTCACCTGCTCGACGATCACCTGAGCCCTGTCGTCACAGCCCTTGCCCGCCACGAGCGCCTCTCGGCGCGGGTGCTCTGGAGCAACGCGGGCAACTACCTGGAATTCGTCATCGGGCGCCTGGCGGAGGCCGGGTTGTCGCCGGGCGGCGTCGACGACGCGTATGCGCTGCTTGCCGCGTCCCGCCGGCCGGACGGAACCCGTAATCCCCTTCATCAGCCCGTGCGCTACCTTGATGTGCCGGACGGCGAGGGTGGGCGCCGCTCCTGGCGGCAGCGGCGCATGTGCTGCATCCGCGACCTGCTCCCGGAGTACGGGCTGTGCGGCAACTGTCCCCGGCTGGCGGCGCCGCCGCCCGGGGAGTGAGCGGCACCCGGGTGGAGGTATGGAATGAAAAGCATTATCATTCATAAAATGAAGTGCCCAGAGGTACCTCTGCGCACGCCCTGACGACCCAGCCGGGGGGAACCCTTATGGCCGATACCGTCACTGCTGCCGTGGCGGCCGAGCAACCCGCTCCGGGACAGCGCCTGACCGTCGCCGACCTGACTGCCTATGAGCATCGTTACAACCTGAGTCACCGGGTCTCCGGCGAGGGGCACGTGCCGCCGGACCAGACAGTGGCGGAGGGCCGTGTGGCCGAGCGCCAGCCCTGGCGGGGGCTGCAGATGGTGGGCTCCGATCTGTTCGTGCGCCGTACCTATGAAGCCCACGCCCGCCCGGAGGCGCCGGCGCACGTGTCGATCATCGTGCTCCTGGAGGGCCGCGCCGAACTGGCGCTCGGCGCGAGCCGGCACACCCTCACCGCCGGTGACGGGCTGCTCCTCGCCTATGACCGCAACCAGTCGCTGCGGGCGCGTCACCCGGCAGACCAGCGGGTGCGGGCGGTGAACCTCACCCTGCTCAGGGATTCCCTGGAGAATGACCCACGCCTCGCCGGCAGCGTGGATCCGCTGTTCCGGTCCCGCGGCGGCGGGCTGTGGCCGGTGTCGGTGCCTTACGGGCTGCGGCTGTCGCTGGCGGAGTGGATCGCCAGCGCGCCCGCCGCGCCGGCACTGCCCCTGATGGCCGAGGGGCTCGCCCTGCAGCTCGTCGCCCAGGGGCTCGCCGGGCGCGGGCAGGCCCTCCCGGGCCCGGTGCCGGCACCCCGTGGCCGCGACTGGCGGCTGCTCGAGCGCGTGCGCGAGTACCTCGACGAGTACCCGGGCGAGCCCCACACCCTCAAGGCGCTGGCGGGACTGGCCTGCATGAGCCCCAGCACCCTGCGCGCGAAGTTCCGCCGTGCCTACGGGCGCTCGGTGTTCGACTACCTCCGCGAGCGCCGGCTGGAGCAGGCGCACCGGGCGCTGCGCGACGGACTGAGCGTCCAGCAGGCGGCCAACCGTGCCGGCTACCGTCATGCCACGAACTTTGCCACGGCCTTCCGTCAGCGCTATGGGCTGACGCCCAGCGCTGTGCGGTGACGCCCGTATCGGGCGGGCAGGCCTGCCATCCCGCATAGCCTTTGCGGCGCGACCCAAAGGCATGACTGCGCTTGAAAAGGAATAATTCTCACTAGCGCTAATGCCTTTGGACGATAAGCGAGGAGTTGATATGCAGATCTCCCGATCGGCCCGGCGGGGAACGGCCTGGCTACTCGGCGTATCGCTGCTGCCGCTGGCGGCGGCGGCCCAGCAGGGCACGGACGACGTTCAGCAGGGCGCCGATGACACCCAGCTGGTTCTGCCCATTACCGTGACCGGCGAGGCGGCGACAAAGACGGAGACGCCGTTCATCGAGACGCCCCAGGCGGTGTCGCTGATCACCCGCGAGGACATCGAGGAGAAGGCCGCCGACAGCGTGCAGCGCGCCGCCAACTATACCCCCGGTGTGTTCACCAACCAGATCGGCGCGTCCGGCCGCTACGATTATCTGGTGCTGCGCGGCTTCGCCGACGGCAGCATCAACAACACGTTCCTCGACGGCCTCAAGATCATGGGGGACAGCGGTTCCTACAGCTCGATGAGCATCGACCCGTATTTCCTGCAGGACATCGAGGTGGTCAAGGGACCCGCCGCCGTGCTGTACGGCCGCTCCTCCCCCGGCGGGATCGTGGCGCTGAGCAGCAAGCGGCCCGAGTTCGAGCGCAGCGGCGAGGTGCGTTTCCGCGTCGGCAACAACGATCAGCGCAGTGCGGCGTTCGACCTGACCGGCCCGGCCGGCGAGGACGTCGCCTACCGGCTGACCGGCCTCGGCAGCGCCGAGGATACCCAGTTCGGCCCCGTCGAGCAGGAGCGCTATGCCTTCGCGCCGTCGCTGACGTGGGACATCTCCCCGGACACCGATCTAACCCTTCTGGGCTTCTTCCAGAAGGACCCGGAGGGAGGGTACCACTCCGGCCTGCCCTACGAGGGGACCGTCGATGATCATGCCGGCATCAGTCTCGATAACACCTTCTACGAGGGCGAGCCTGATTACGACGAGTTCGAGCGCACCCAGCGTATGTTCGGCTATGAGTTCGAGCATGCGTTCAACGAGCGCTGGGAATTCCGCCAGAAGGTCCGCTACCTGAACTCCGACGTCAGCCTGGACCAGGTCGCCGCGACGGGCTGGATCTCCGACACTGAGCTCGGTCGTTATTACTACGGCGCCGAGGAGGACCTGTCCGCCTGGACGATGGACAACCAGCTCACCGCCGAGCTGGACAGCGGCCCGGTCGAGCACACCGTACTGGTCGGCGTGGATTACCAGCACCGGGACAACGACGTCCTCTGGACGCAGGGCAGCGTGGCGAGCCTGGACGTCACCGACCCGCAGTACGGCAACGACGTCACGCTCACCTATGCGGCCCGCCATGACCGGGAGCTCCGCCAGACCGGCGCCTACCTCCAGGACCAGATGGCGGTTGGCAACTGGCGTTTCGTCGTCGGCGGCCGCCACGACTGGGTCGATATCGAGAACACCAACAAGACCGCGGGTACCACCAGCGAGCTGGACGACACCCAGTTCAGCGGCCGCGCCGGCGCACTCTATCTCTTTGACAACGGTGTCTCGCCGTACCTGAGCTACTCCACCTCTTTCTCGCCCAACGCGACCACCGATCAGGACGGCGATCTGCTGGAGCCCACCGAGGGCGAGCAGGTGGAGGCGGGGCTGAAGTACCAGCCGCCGGGCACCAGCGACCGCTACAGTGTCTCGGTCTTCCATATCACCCAGGAAAACGTCTCCACCAAGGACCCGGACGAGACCTTCTACCGCGCGGTCGGCGAGATCCGCTCCCAGGGCGTGGAGCTCGAGGTGCGCAGCCGCCTCACCGAGAACCTGTCCGTGCAGGGGGGCTATACCTACACCGACGTCACCTACGAGGAGACCGAGGACGGCACCGAGGGCAACGCCGCCAATCAGGTGCCGGAGCACGAGGTGTCGCTGTGGGGGAACTACACGTTCCACGAGGGCGCGCTCGCCGGTCTGCGTTCCGGCGTCGGCGTGCGCTACAGCGCCGATATCCAGGCGGATGAGGAGAACACCGAGAAGGTGCCGGACTACGCTGTGGTCGATGCCATGCTCGGTTACGATTTCTCCCGAGTCGGCATCGACGGCATGAGTGCGCAGCTCAACGTCTCCAACCTCTTCGATCGGGAGTACATCGCCTCCTGCTACGACCTCAACTATTGCTACTACGGTCGCGAGCGGACCGTCCGGGCGACGCTCACCTACCGCTTCTAGCGCGCCTGGCGGCAGGCGCGGAGGTGGCGTGTCCGCACGCCACCTCCGCGCGGCCCGTGTCGCGGGGATCAATGCGCGGTTGAGTTTGATAATGATTCCCATTATTCGTACTCTATAGCCCTTCTCTTGCCACGGCTGGATCGGAGGTCGTCATGTCGCCGCAAACTGCCTCACCGGGGCTGTTCACGCTCGTGGAGGCCGGTGGGCCCGTGCTCTGGGTGCTGGGCGTGCTGTCGGTTGTGGCCCTCGCCCTGATTGCGGGCAAATGTCTGCAGTTCGTGAGTGCCGGGCTGGGGCGGTTCCGCGAGGTGGAGGCAGCGCTCACCGCCTGGCGCGGACAGGCGCGGCGTGAGGCACTTGAGACCGTCGCCTCGAGCGCCGAGCCGGCAGCGCCGGTGGTGGCCGTGGCGATGCGCGGCACGCGGGATCCGTCGGTGAACGATGAGCAGGTGCGCGAGGAGGTGGTCCGCCAGTCTGTCGCGCTGATCCAGCGCCTGCGCAGCGGGCTGACACCGCTGGAGCTGATCGCCCAGCTCAGTCCGCTGCTGGGGCTGCTGGGCACGGTCCTCGGTATGATCGCCGCCTTCCAGCAGCTCTCCGCCGCTGGCAGCCAGCCGGACCCGTCGGTGCTCTCCGGTGGCATCTGGCAGGCGCTTTTGACCACCGCCGCCGGCCTCATCGTCGCCATTCCGGCATTGTTCGCCCACGCGTGGCTGGATGCCCGGGTGGAGCGTTTCCGAACGCGGCTGGAGGACGCGGTGACCCGGGTGTTCACCCATGCCGCCGCGCCGGCCGATCAGGGTGCCGGTGCCGCCACGGCGGCGCCGGCGGCCGTGGCGGAGGCCGGCGACAGGGCCGCCAATGCGTATTGAGCCGCCGGGCCGGCGGCGGCATGCGCCGAGCCTTACACCGCTCATTGACGTCGTGTTCATCCTGCTGGTGTTCTTCATGCTCGTCTCGCGCCTCGTCGACTGGGGGCGCGTGGACGTCACGGTCAGCGGCGGCGGCAGCGGGGGCGAGAGCGACGTGCGTACCGCGATCGTGCGGGTATTGCCTGACGGCGCGACCCTCGACGGCAGCCGTTACGAGGGGCTGGATGCCCTGGCGGGCGCGGTCCGGGGGGCGAATGCGCCGGCCACTGTCTATCTCGATCCCGCCCCGGAGACGCGGTTGCAGCGGCTCGTGAGTGTTCTGGAGGGACTGCGCGCCCGCGGCGTGGAGGGTGTGCGCCTCCTCGACGACGACGGGGGGCGGTGAATGCAGCTCCCGCGGCCCTCGCCGCG
>NZ_WNXE01000164.1:0-5243 GCF_010993615.1 Arhodomonas sp. KWT
TCCTGAGAATGCGCCGGCGAATCCGGCACTGCGCAACACTCACACCGCCATAAGCAGAGCCCGTGCCAACTTGATTTAATCCTTTAAAAACATAACTTTATTAAGCAACCGAAATCGCGTGTCCCGTTGCGGTGCAACGCGTGTGCACCATAGTGGTGCGATCCGTTTTGGTCGTCCCGCCCCCATTGGTGCATTCGCGCACAGGCCGTGGCGGGCGTAGAATCCGGCATCACGGCATAAGGAGGCCCGTCATGCTCAGCCCGAAACAGCTCGACGAGATGGCCAGGCGCGTCAGCGAGCACCTGCCCGGTGGCGTGCGCGAGTTCCAGCAGGAGATCGAGAAGAACACCCGCACTGCCCTGCAGTCGGCGTTCTCGCGCATGGAGCTGGTGACCCGCGAGGAGTTCGACGCCCAGGCGAAGGTGCTTGCGCGTACCCGCGCGAAGCTGGAGGCCCTGGAGCGCCGGGTCGCCGAACTGGAAGGCGGACCGGCCGGCGCAGACACCGCCGTTTCCGGCGACGAGACGGAATCCGGCGGCGCCTGACGCCGCCTGCCGCGGGGGCAGGACGGCCCCCGCGCCGGGAACAGGGAGGTTCGCGTGTCCCTAGCAGTCGTGAACGGCCGCGCCGGTGTCGGCGTGGAGGCACCGCCGGTGGCGGTGGAGGTCCACCTCGCCGGTGGCCTGCCGTCGCTCACCATCGTCGGCCTGCCCGAGACCGCGGTGAAGGAGTCCCGCGAGCGCGTGCGCAGCGCGCTGGTGATGAGCGGCTTCGACTTCCCGCCACGCCGGGTGACCATCAACCTCGCCCCGGCGGACCTGCCCAAGGACGGCGGACGCTTCGACCTGCCCATCGCCCTCGGTATCCTCGCCGCCTCCGGCCAGGTCCCGGCCGACGCCCTCGACGGACTGGAATTCGCCGGCGAGCTGGCGCTGACCGGCGCCCTGCGCGGCATCTCCGGTGCCCTGCCGTTCGCGGTGCACTGCCAGCGCGCCGACCGCCAGGCGGTTCTGCCCCGGGACAGTGCCGCCGAGGCCGCCCTCGTGGGGTCGGGCCGCGTCCTCGCCGCGGATCACCTCCTCGACGTCTGCGCCCACCTCACCGCCCGGACCCCGCTCGCCGCGGCGACGCCGCCACCCGCCGGCGAAGGTCCCTCAGTGGCGGACCTCGCCGACGTGCGCGGCCAGCAGCAGGCCCGGCGCTGCCTGGAGATCGCCGCCGCGGGCGGCCACTCGCTGCTGCTGTGCGGCCCGCCAGGCACCGGCAAGAGCATGCTTGCGGCACGCCTGCCCGGCATCCTGCCGCCGATGACCGAGCAGGAGAGCCTGGAGAGCGCGACCGTCGCCTCGGTGAGCGACGGCGGTTTCGACCCGGCGCGCTGGGGGGTACGCCCGTTCCGGGCGCCGCACCACTCCGCCTCCCACGTCGCGCTCGCCGGCGGGGGCGGCCGTCCCAGGCCCGGCGAGGTCTCGCTGGCGCACAACGGCGTACTGTTCCTCGACGAGTTCCCGGAGTTCAGCCGCCGGGCACTGGAGATGCTGCGCGAACCGCTGGAGACCGGGCAGGTGGAGATTTCCCGCGCCGCCGCCAAGGTCCGCTACCCGGCGGCCTTTCAGCTCGTGGCGGCGATGAACCCCTGCCCCTGCGGCCATCTCGGCGATCCGGGCGGCGAATGCCGCTGCACCCCCGACCAGATCGCCCGCTACCAGGGCCGGCTCAGCGGGCCCCTGCTGGATCGCATCGACCTGTTCTGCTCGGTGCCCCGGCTGGCGCCGACGGAGCTGCGCGCGAGCCCGCCCGGGGAGGACAGCGCCACCGTCCGCGCCCGGGTCGCGGATACCAGACGTCGCCAGCGCGAGCGCGATGACGCGGCGGCGGCCGCCCTGCCGCCGGGGATACTGGAGGATCGCTGCCGGCTGGACGCCACCGCGGCCGCCCTGCTCGATCAGGCCGGCGAACGTCTCGGGCTCACCGCCCGGGGAATCCACCGCTGCCTGCGCGTCGCCCGCACCATCGCGGACCTCGCCGGCAGCGACGTGGTCACTGCCACCCACCTGGCCGAGGCAGTCGGCTACCGGGAACGCCGCGGCACAGGAGAGGCCGCAGCGACCCGGTGACGTCATCGCCGGCGCACCCGGTCAACGGGATCGGTGCAGCTCGATGTACCCACGCCGGAGCACGGCCTCGAGGTCGTCGGCGGATGCCGGTGCCGCGGCGAGGAAGCCCTGGAGATCGCCACAGCCCAGGCGGCGCACCGCATCAAGCTGCTCCGGCGTCTCCACGCCCTCGGCCACCGTGGTCAGTCCCATGCTCGCCGCGAGGGCGATGATGGTCTCCACCAGCCCCAGGTCCATGGGATCACCGGGGATGTCGCGCACGAAGGACTGATCCACCTTGAGGCAGTCCACCGGCAACCGCTTGAGGTAGCTGAGCGATGAGTAGCCGGTGCCGAAATCGTCGATGGCGACCCGCACGCCGTGACCCTTGAGCTCGGTGAGCTTCACGGTGTTGGCCTCGGCATCGTGCATCGCCGCGCTCTCGGTGACCTCCACCTCCAGGGCATCGCCGGGCAGCCCGCAGGCCGCCAGCGCGGCGAGAACGGTGGCGACAAAGTCGTCTTGCTGCAGCGTGAGCGCGGAGATGTTCACGCCGACCCTAGGATTCAGTCCCCGGCTGCGCCAGTCCCGGGCCTGGACGCAGGCGGTGTTCAGGACCAGCCGGTCCAGTGCGTGGACGAGCCCGGTCTGCTCCGCCAGGGGAACGAACTCCGCCGGCGACACCCACCCCCTGTCGGGACGATACCAGCGGGCCAGCGCCTCCAGGCCGGTGATCCGTCCGTCGCGGACGTCCACCCGCGGCTGGTAGTGCAGCTCGATGTCCTGCGCGGCTATAGCCTCGCGCAGGGCGCGCTCCAGCGCGACCCGCTCCTGCACGTGATTCGCCTGGGCACGCCGGAAGACACAATAGCCGAGGCCGCCGAGCTTGGCCTCGTACATGGCGATGTCGGCGTTCTTGAGCAACTCCGGCAGGCTCGCGCCGTGCTCCGGGTAGTGGACCAGGCCGATGCTCGCCCCCAGCTCGGCGCTGAACGAGCCGTGGCGGAACGGGCGCTCGAAGCACTCGAGCACGCGGCGGGCCTCGGTCTC
Source organism: Arhodomonas sp. KWT (assembly GCF_010993615.1). Lineage (NCBI taxonomy): Bacteria > Pseudomonadati > Pseudomonadota > Gammaproteobacteria > Chromatiales > Ectothiorhodospiraceae > Arhodomonas > Arhodomonas sp. KWT. The sequence goes on from NZ_WNXE01000164.1 coordinate 3,147, forward strand.
GAGGATCGCCTCGTCCGCCCCCGGGATCAGGACCGCGAACTCGTCGCCGCCCAGACGGGCCAGCAGGCACCTCTCCGGCAGGACCTCGCGCAGCCGTCCGGCCACCTGCTGGAGCAGGGCATCGCCGTGCTCATGGCCCTGGGTGTCGTTGATGTCCTTGAAGCGGTTGAGGTCCATGTACATCACGCCCACCGGTTCGCCCCGGTCGTCCGCCCGCGCGAGCAGGGCGCTGCCGCGGGCATGGAGGAGGCGACGGTTGGGCAGCCCGGTCAGGGGGTCGTAATGGGCAAGCTCCTCAATACGGCGCTCACGCTGGCGGCGCTCGGTGATGTCGTTCCAGACCACGTACAGGGCGGAGCGCCCGCGGAACGCCATGGTGGTGAGCGTGACCTCGCAGGGGAAGGGCTCGCCGTCCGCACGCAAATGGGTCCACTCGAAGCGGTGGAAGTGCCGTTCGTAGGCGATTCGCACCATCTCGGCGGCCTTGTCGCAGGAGCGCTGGCCGTCGGGCTGGAACTCGGGGGAGATGTCACAGGGCCGGCGCCCCAGGATATGGTCCCGGTCCGGCTGCCGGAGTATGTGCAGGGTCGCCGGATTGCAGTCGGCAAACGTGTCGTCGTCGAGGATGAGGATGGCGTCCTCGGAGGCCTCGAAGACGCTGCGGAACATCGCCTCGCGTTCCTCGAGCTGGCGCTCGTGGCGGCGGCGCTCGGTGATATCGAGCATGACGCCGACGATCCCGCCGGGAGCGCCGGCGTCATCCGGGAAGACCGCCTTGTGGAAGGAGATGTCCCGCTCGCTGCCATCGGTGAAACGGACCCGCGTCTCGTAGACCTGGACGCCACCGCTGGCGAGCAGGGCCCGGTCCGCTTCCTCGTAGACGGCGGCGAGATGCGGTGGCGCAAGGTCGTACACGCCCTTGCCGGCCACCTCCTCCGGGGCGCGCCCGAGGATGCCGCGGGCGAAGGCCTCGTTGCAGCCGATATAACGGCACTCGGCGTCCTTGAAGAAAACCGGTGCCGGGATGGCGTCGACGATCCGCTGCAGGAGGCGGCCGGCCTGGCAGCCGTCTCCCGGACAGTCGCCGCCCCCCGCGCTGTGCTCCCCCGAAGACCTGGCTTGATCTGCGTCCATTTCCCGCTCTGAATTGTCTCGCCGCAGCGGCAGTCCCTGCCCCGTTGAATCGTCCCGTGCCCCCGGTTCGCATCCCTGGCCGGGGGCCCGGTGCTCTGCGCTGACACTACCCGTGATCGCGACAGTATTCCACGAACATGACGGCAGCGGGGAGCGGCGCCGCGCCCGGAGCGGGCGCGGGACCCTTCGTCAGCGGTTGGAGAGACGGTAATCGACGGGAATCACGATCTGCCGGCCGACCAGGCCGGGCGGCGGTGCCGGCAGCGGGGAGGCGGAACGCACCATTCGCAGGGCCGCGCGATCCAGCGTACGACTGCCGGAGCCGCGCACGATCTCCAGGCCCTCGACGCTTCCGTCCGCGGCGATGCGCATCGCCACTCGGACGACCCCCTCTTCGCGGCGTAATCTTGCCCGGCGGGGGTAATGCTTGTGTCGCTCGAACAGCGCGACCAGCGAGCTGAGGTAGCCCTTGTTACCCGCGGCACCGGGATCCCCGGCATTTCCGCCCCCGGGCGCCCCCCCGCCGCCCGGGGACGCCGCCCGCTTACCACCGGGGCGGCCGGCCACCCCCTCCGACCCGCCGGTTGACTCGCCGTCCGGCGAGCCCGCTGTCTCGGCGGGCTCTTCCGTCCCCGCATCCGGTTTGCCCGCGGGCCCGGAATCCGATGACGCCGCAGGTTCCGGTTCCGGCTTGGTTTCCGGCTTGGTTTCCGGCTTGGTTTCCGGCTTGGTTTCCGGCTTGGTTTCCGGCTTGGTTTCCGGCTTGGTTTCCGGCTTGGGTTCCGGCTTGGGTTTCGGCTCCGGTTTCGGCTCCGGTTTCGGCTCCGGTTTCGGCTCCGGTTTCGGCTCCGGTTTCGGCTCCGGTTTCGGCTCCGGTTTCGGCTCCGGTTTCGGCTCAGGCTTCGGCTCAGGCTTCGGCTCAGGCTTCGGCTCAGGCTTCGGCTCCGGTTTCGGCTCCGGTTT
>NZ_WNXE01000165.1:0-5134 GCF_010993615.1 Arhodomonas sp. KWT
TTCGACGCCTTCATCGAGCGCCTGACCGCCGCCTTCGGCGAGCTGGTCACCGCCAGCCACGACGCGGACGCGAACTGTGGGCCGCTGGTCAGTCGCGCCCAGCAGCAGCGGGTGCAGCGCATGCTCGCCGACGCGGAGGCGGACGGCGTGCCGGTGATCGCCCGCGGGCGCATCGCCGAAGGCACGCCGGAGCAGGGTTACTACGTCGCGCCGACGCTGCTCGGGCCGGTGCCGCGGGAGCACACCATCGCCCGTGAGGAGGTGTTCGGGCCGGTGCTCTGCGCCATTCCCTTCCGCGACGAGGCGGACGCCGTCGCCCTGGCCAACGGCACCGACTACGGCCTGGTCGCGGGCATCTGGACCCGCGACGGAGCCCGCCAGATGCGCATGGCGCGGCGGGTGCGCGCGGGGCAGGTCTTCGTCAACGGCTACGGCGCCGGCGGCGGCATCGAGTTGCCCTTCGGTGGCATGAAGAAGAGCGGCCACGGGCGCGAGAAGGGCTTCGAGGCGCTGCGCGAGTTCTCGGTGGTCAAGACCGTCGTGCTCAACCATGGCTGATGCGACGGCAATCGGAGCGCGCGGGTGGGAGGGTCCCGCCGGGACCGTCTGCGGCCATGGATGGCCGCAGTCGAGCGTACAGGGAGGTATTCACAGCGTGTCCCGGCGGGATCCTCTCACCCCGCGCGGCCCAAACCCCGGTCACATATGAATGAAGGATAGTGAGGAGGAGAGTCCCATGAGGATGAAGGACAGGATCGCGGTGGTCACGGGCGCGGCGTCGGGCTTCGGCGCGGAGATCGCCCGGGTGTTCGCCCGGGAGGGCGCAAAGGTGGTGGTCGCCGACCTCAACGAGGAGGGCGCGAAGGCCGTCGCCGCCGAGATCGGCGACAGTGCCGTCGGCGTGCGCGCCGACGTCGCCAACCGGGCCGACGTGAAGGCGATGATCGACACCGCCGTCGAGCGTTTCGGCGGCTTCGACACCATCGTCAACAACGCCGGCTTCACCCACGTTAACCAGCCGATGATGGACGTCACCGAGGACGACTTCGACCGCTGCTACTCGGTCAACGTGAAGTCCATCTACCTGGCCGCGCTGGAGGCCGTGCCGCACTTCCGCAAGCGTGGCGGCGGCAACATCATCAACGTCGCCTCCACCGCCGGGGTCCGGCCGCGGCCCGGACTGACCTGGTACAACGGCAGCAAGGGCGCGGCCATCGTCACCAGCAAGTCCATGGCCGTGGAGCTCGGCCCGGAGAACATCCGGGTCAACGCCATCTGCCCCGTGATCGGCGAGACCGGAATGCTGGAGCGCTTCATGGGCGTGCCGGACACCCCGGAGAACCGCAGGAAGTTCCTCGCCACCATCCCCCTCGGGCGCATGTCCCGCCCCGCCGACGTCGCCAACGCCGCGCTCTACCTCGCCAGCGACGAGGCCGAGTTCATCAGCGGCGTGGCGCTGGAGGTGGACGGGGCGCGCTGCGTGTGAGCCTTCGTGGGGGAGGGGCAATGCGTCGGCGGACACGTTGGGGACACGTCCCAGTACGTCCGGCTGCGGTCACCCCTGGCCGCGGTCGGTCCGCCGCCGCACTGCCCCTCCCCCGGTCATCGCGGCCCGGGGTGTGGAAGGGCTCCCGACAGCGGACTGCCCCCGTGCTGCATCGCGCCCGACCGGTGAGCCGGGCCGTCAACGGAATGGAGTGACGACAAGCCGATGTCCGCTGCCGAGCCGATCATCGAGCACAGCCACGACGTGGTGGTCGTCGGCGCCGGAGGCGCCGGCCTACGGGCCACCCTGGGCATGGCCGCCCAGGGGCTCGACACCGCCTGCGTGACCAAGGTCTTCCCGACCCGCAGCCACACCGTGGCCGCCCAGGGCGGCATCGCCGCGGCGCTGGGCAACATGGACGAGGACGACTGGCGCTGGCACGCCTACGACACCATCAAGGGCTCCGACTGGCTGGGCGACCAGGACGCCATCGCCGCCATGTGCGAGGCCGCCCCGGCGGCGATCACCGAGCTCGAGCACTTCGGCGTGCCGTTCTCGCGCACCGGTGACGGCCGCGTCTACCAGCGGCCCCTGGGCGGGCACAGCACGCGTTTCGGCGAGGGCCGCGCCAACCGCGCCTGCGCCGCCGCGGACCGCACCGGCCACGCCATCCTGCACACCCTCTATCAGCAGTCGCTCAAGCATCAGGCGGAGTTCTACATCGAGTTCTTCGCCATCGACCTGATCATGGACGCCGACGGCGCCTGTCGCGGGGTCGTCGCCCTGGAGCTAGCCACCGGACGCATCCACCGCTTCCGCGCGCGTATCACCGTGCTCGCCACCGGGGGGTACGGGCGCGCGTACTTCTCGTGCACCTCCGCGCACACCTGCACCGGCGACGGCGCCGGCATGGCCCTGCGCGCCGGCCTGCCGCTGCAGGACATGGAGTTCGTGCAGTTCCACCCCACCGGCATCTACGGCTCCGGGTGCCTGATCACCGAGGGCGTGCGCGGCGAGGGCGGCTACCTCACGAACTCCGACGGCGAGCGCTTCATGGAGCGCTACGCCCCCAACGCCAGGGACCTCGCCTCCCGCGACGTGGTCAGCCGCGCGATGACCGTGGAGATGCGCGAGGGCCGGGGCGTCGGCGAGCGCGGTGATCACATCCACCTCCACCTCGCCCACCTGGGCCCGGCGGTCATCAACGAGCGCCTGCCGGGTATCGTGGAGACGGCGCGCATCTTCGCCGGGATCGACGTCACCCGCGAACCCATCCCGGTGCTGCCCACCGTCCACTACAACATGGGCGGCATCCCCACCAACCGTCACGGCGAGGTCGTCGCGCCCCGCGGCGGCGACCCGGAGGCCGTGGTGCCCGGGCTCATGGCCATCGGCGAGGCCGCCTGCGTGTCCGTGCACGGTGCCAATCGCCTGGGCTCGAACTCGTTGCTCGACCTCATCGTCTTCGGCCGGGCCGCCGCGCTGCGCGCCGCCGAGGTGCTGCGCGGCGAGGGGCCGGACCGCGGGGCCCTGCCGGCGTCGGCATCGGCGCCGGCGATCGAGCGCCTGGAGCGGCTGCGTACCGCTGCCGGCGAGACCCCTACCGCCCGCCTGCGCGACGGCCTGCAGCGGGACATGCAGGACTACGCGGCGGTGTTCCGCACCGGCGGGACCCTGGAGGAGGGCTGCCGCCGGATCGACGCCCTGGTGGCGGGCTTTGCCGACGTCTCGGTCACCGACCGCGGGCGCATCTGGAACACGGACCTGATCGAGACCCTGGAGCTGGAGAATCTGCTCGGCTGCGCCGCGGCCACCGTGCACGCCGCCCACCACCGCACCGAGAGCCGCGGCGCCCACGCCCGCGAGGACTTCCCTGATCGGAATGACACCGAGTGGATGCGTCACAGCCTCGCCTGGCTGGACGCGAACGGCGCCGTGCGCCTGGGCGAGCGCCCCGTGCGGCTGCAGACCGGCACGCCGGAGTTCGCCAGCGTCGAGCCGGTGGCCCGGGTGTACTGAGGAGCAAGGCAATGGACACGCAGGCGAAACGCGAGGCGCGGGTGAACGAGACCCTGGCACGGGTGCGGGCGCTGCTGCCCGGCGAGGTACGCGAGCGCGAGCCGCTTGGCCGGGCCCTGGACGCCCTCATCGAGCTGGCCCGCGAGCGTGTCCTCTGGGGCGAGGCGGATTTCCCTGCGCCGTCCGCCGACGAGCGCCAGGCGCGCTACCTGCTTAGCGAGGACCCGGACCGCCGCTACGCCCTCTATCTCAACGTCATGTACCCGGGCAAGCGCATCCCGCCCCACGACCACACCACCTGGGCGTGCGTGGCCGCCGTGGAGGGCGTGGAGCACAACACCCTCTACCGCCGTCTCGACGACGGTTCGGTCGAGGGCCGTGCCCGGCTGGCCGTGTGCGAGGAGGTCGAGGTCGCCCCGGGCAAGGGCGTGGCGCTGCTCGCCGACGACATCCACTCGGTCCGGATCCCGCCGGGCGGGGTCATCCGTCACCTCCATCTCTACGGCCGTGCGCTGGAGACGCTCACCGGGCGGACGCGCTTCGATCCGGAGGCCGGTACCTGCGCGCCCATGGACATCGGCGTGCAGACCCGGCGGTGATGCGCATGGACACCCTCAGTCCCCGCGAGCTCAAGGTCCGGCTCGACGCCCGCGAGACGCTGGCGTTGCTGGACGTCCGCGAGCCCGGCGAGTTCGGCCTGCGCCACCCCTTCTGGGCGGTGCCGCTGCCCTACAGCCGCTTCGAGCTCGACCTGCCCCGGCTCGTCCCCGACTCCGGTGTGCCGCTGGTGATCGCCGACGAGGGCGGCACCACGGCCCGGCTTGCGGTGCGCCGGGCGCGGGCGCTCGGCTATCGGCGGGTGTTCGGGCTGGAGGGGGGGCTGCGCGCCTGGCGCCGCGCCGGCTACGGCGAGTTCGCCGGCGTCCACGTTCCGAGCAAGGCCTTCGGCGAGCTGGTGGAGATGCGCCGGCACACGCCAATGATCGACGCCGCGGAGCTTGCGGCCCGTATCGGCGACGGCGAACGCTTCCACCTCTTCGACGCGCGGCCGCCAGCGGAATACCGGCGCATGAGCATCCCCGGGGCGCGCTGCTGTCCCAACGTCGAGCTGCCCGTGCGCCTGGAATCGCTGGTCACGGACCCCGATACCCCCATCGTGATCAACTGCGCCGGGCGTACCCGCGGCATCATCGGCGCGCAGACGCTGATCGAGCTCGGCGTGCCCAACCCGGTCTATGCCCTGCGCAACGGCACCATGGGCTGGGAGCTCGCCGGCCGGACCCGCGCCCACGGGGCGGAGGACATCGTCGCCACGGACGCGCCCGCCACGCCGTCGCCGGGGCTGCGCGCACGCATCCGCGCGCTCGCCGCCGATGCTGGTGTGAGCGCGGTCACCGCCGGCGACGTCACCGCCTGGCGGGCCGCCGGGGAGCCGGTCTACTGCCTGGACGTGCGCCAGCCCGGCGACCCCGCGGCCGCCCCGTTGCCCGGCACGGTACGCGCCCCTGGCGTGGAGCTCATCCAGGCCACCGAGGCCTGGATCGCCGTGCCTACCGCCCGGGTCGTGCTGGCGGACGACGATGGCGTGCGCGCGCCGTTGTGCGCCTACTGGCTGCGCCTGATGGGGCT
>NZ_WNXE01000166.1:0-5108 GCF_010993615.1 Arhodomonas sp. KWT
CGCCGGAGACCGTGGAGCCGGAGACCGGCGTGTACCTCTGGGGCAGTGTCGGCCGGGGCAAGACCTGGCTGATGGATATCTTCTACGAGAGCCTGCCCTTCGAGGCGCGGCGGCGGCTGCACTTCCACCGCTTCATGCGCGCCGTGCACACCCGGCTGAAGACGCTCAAGGAACGCCAGGATCCGCTGGACATCATCGCCGAGGAGTGGGCCGCGGACACCCGGGTGCTGTGCTTCGACGAGTTCTTCGTCTCCGATATCGCCGACGCCATGCTCCTCGCCGGCCTGCTCCAGGGGCTGTTCCGGCGCGGGGTAACCCTGGTGGCGACCTCCAACATCCCGCCCCACGAGCTCTATTGGGACGGGCTGCAGCGGGAGCGTTTCGTCCCGGCGATCGAGCTGCTCGAGCGTCACACCGAGGTGATCCCCGTCGACGGTGACACGGACTACCGCCTGCGCTTCCTCGAGCAGGCGGAGATCTATCACACGCCGCTGGACGCCGAGGCGGATGCGGTGCTCACCCGGGACTTCGACCATGTGCGCCCGGACGGCGGCGAGGTGACCGACGAGACCGTGCTGGAGGTGGAGGGCCGGGAGATCCCGGTGCGGCGCGTGGCGGACGGGGTCGTGTGGTTCGCCTTCGATGCCGTCTGCCGGGGGCCGCGCAGCCAGAATGATTACATCGAGATCGCCCGCCAGTTCCACACGGTGGTGATCTCCGACATCCCGGTGTTCGATCGCGACAGCGAGGATGATGCCCGGCGCTTCATCAATCTTGTGGACGAGTTTTACGACCGCGGGGTCAAGCTGATCTGCTCCGCCGCCGACGAGCCGGATTCGCTCTACCGGGGGCACCGCCTGGGTTTCGAGTTCGAGCGCACCGCGAGCCGCCTCACCGAGATGCAGTCGCGCAGCTACCTCGCCCTGCCTCACCGGCCCTGACCGGGGCGGTTCAGTCGCCCGCGTTCTGGCTGGCGCGGACGCCGGAGCGGTCGCCGCTTGCCTCCAGCACCGTCGTGCCGTCGGGGTTGGCGAGGTTCAGCCGGCGGGCGAGGGCGCGTCCCGCCTCCTCGCGGCCGGGGCGCGGGGCGAGCTCCAGGCGGGCATGGAAGGTGCCGTCCGCGGTAACGTCCGCCTTGCCGTCGACCGTGAGTACGCCGCCGTCGGCGGACAGGGTCGCGGTGATGCCGCCGTTCCCGCCGGGCGCAAGATCGAGGGTGAGCGTGCCGAGCGGATAGTGCTCGCCCAGGTTCAGCGCCGCCGATTCCCAGCGCAGGCGCCCGTCGGCGGTGACCGGCCGGCGCCCGTCGACCACCAGGCGACGCAGCGTGGCGTCGAGGATGCCGTCCACGGTGAAGGCCAGGCCGCCGCGGCGGGCCCAGTCGAGCACGGTGTCCACGTCCAGGCGGGCGAGGGCGTCGCGGACCTCGACGCGGCCGCCGGGCGCGGCGGCGAGCTGCGCGGCGAGGTCACCGTTGTCGCCGCGGGCGCGGAGCGTCGCCTCCAGCCGGCCGCCGAGCAGGGCTGCCGGGTGAATCCGCCACTCCACGCCGTGCAGGGTGGTGCCGCGGTAGGTTAGCCCCGTGGCACGGCCGGACCAGACCGTGCCTTCCGGTTCGTGCAGACGTACCGGCACGATGTCCCCCGCCACGGACCAGGCGACCCGGGCGGGGAGGGTGATGGCGGTGGTGACCAGGGCACCGAGGAGGAACAGGGCGAGTAGCCCGATACGCCGGCCCCAACGCCTCACGGAGACGGCCCCTGGAGCACCAGCCGGGCGTCGACGCGCCCGGGCGTGCCGGTGGCCCGGAACGAGGCGGAGCCCGCCTGTATCCCGTGGCTGTCGCGCAGGCCGGCGAGCCAGGGCACGAGGCCGTCGAAGGCGGCGCCGTTGAGGGTGACGCGGGCCTCCGCGTTGCCGGCGGGCTCGATCCGCTCCAGTGCCTCGCCGAGGCCGGCCTGCCGGGCGCTCTCCTCGACGAGGACGTAGACCGCCCTCGGGTCCGTGTGCTCCGCTCCCCCGGCCTGCCGGCGCTGCCGCAACGCCTCCGCCTCGCCGGCGTGCGCGCGCATCCACGCAAGATCGGTCTCGGCGGCGGCCAGGCGGTCGTGCAGCGCCGGCCCCGCCTGGCGCGGCGGCAGCCACAGGCCGAAGAACCAGGCGATCACGGCGAGCGCGACGGCGCCGGCGATCAGGATGCGCCGGTCGCGGGGGGCGAGGTCGTGCCACCAGCGCCTCATGAGCCCGTCTCCACGTGCAGCCGGCCGCTGACGCCGTCGGCCTCGCGGGTGACGTTGCGTACCTCGACGGTGAGCCCGGCATCGGCGAGGCGCCGCTCCAGGGCGTCGACGCCGGCGAGCTCTGCAGTCTGAACGGCGAGCTCGGCACCGCCCTCCCCCCAGGTCAGGCCGGTGAGCCGCACCGGGCCCATCACGGGCGCGACGCGGGTCAACAGGGGCAGCAGGCCCGCCGCCGCGCTGCCGCCGCCGCGCAGGGCGGCGAGCCGGCTCTCCATCTGCCGGCGCGGGTACACCGGCGTGCCGGCGTCCGGGAATGCCTCCGTGAAGATCGACGCAATATCGGCCTCCCGTGCGGCAATGGTCTGCTCCAGGTGCCACTGCGCCAGCCATCCCCGGGCCGTGTCCGCCAGCATTACCACCGCGAGCAGGATCGCCGCAGTGCGCCAGACCCGCCAGCGCCGCCGCCAACGGCCGGTGCCCCCGGTGTCCACCGGCCGCAGCCCGATGGCATGGCGGGTGTCCAGGTTCTCGGCGAGCAGGGCGGGGACGTCGGTGACCGTGTGGCGCTCCGCCTCCGGCGCCACCTCCGGCAGGGGCAGCGTCGCGCCGGGGGTGAGGTAGGCCACCAGCCGTGGCGGGGCGTCGTCGCCGGCCTCGCTCAGGGCGGCCTCCAGGAACAGTGCGAGGACGTCGCTCTCGCAGGCGAAGCCGGTCTGGACCCCGGTGCGTACCAGCGCCCGGTCGCCGGCGACCAGTATCGTCCACGCGTGCTCGTGGCGGGGCAGCGCGAGGTAGTCCGGGTAGATCTGCTCGGCGTGGATGCCGGCCCGGGCGAGCCGCTCCTCCCAGGCCTGAAGGGCGCGTGCGGCGACCACCGCGACGTGGACCTCGCCGGCGGCGTTGCGCTCGCCGAGCAGGAAGTGCAGTGCCTCCACGTCCTCGCTGAGCTGATCCTCCATGGCCCAGGGCACCGCCTGGGCCATGCGCTGGCGGCTGCGCACGGGCATGGCCACCCGGGTGGTGAGCACCGCGGTCCCGGGCGCCAGGGCGTAGACACGCCGCGAGCGCGCCAGAGCTGCGGGGTCATCCTCCGGGCCGGCCCCGGTCAGCCGGCCCTGGGCATCCAGGCAGCGTGCGGCCAGGGGCGCGTCCGCGTCGGCGGCGATTTGGACGATCAATCGCGGGCGCATTCGCCTGACCTTCCGTTAGAGCGAATCCCTTTATCCGTATTGTCACCGAAAACCCGGGGAGCGCCAATGTTCACGGCGGCGTCTCGCCGCGGTAGATCACCTCGATCGGTCCGTCCGTCGTGCGGTGTATCACCGAGTAGTGCGTGGCGTTAACGCGGCCCAGCGAGACCCGGGCGGTCACCAGGAAATAGTCGCTGTCGACCCTCAGCCAGGTCCGTGGCAGCTCCGGCTGCGCCAGTGAGGGGGCGAGCTGCAGGGCCGCCTCGACGCTGGTGAGGGTGGTGTCCCTGCGGCCAGCGACGAGGGCACGAACGTCGCCGGCGGCGACGTCCGGGTGCAGCGCTGCCAGCAGCTCCGGCGGGGCGGTGTTGAGGTTGATGCCCTCGGCCTCGACGGGCAGGGCGGTGACCCGGCCCTGCAGGGCGGCGAGGACGGCGTCGTCGACGCCGCGGATCAGGCGCAGCCCGGAGGCACCGGCCAGCGGGGCGTTGGCCGCGCGGTACGGCGGCTGCTGGCGGGTGTAGAAGTCGTCCTCGGCGCCGCCGGGGAAGCCGGGCTGGAGGTCGTCGTCGATCCAGTCCTCGATCGCCGGCGCGATGCCCGCCGCCGGCGCGGTGGGCACCGCCGCGCCCACCAGGCGCTCCAGCGCGGCGGCGGCCAGGCGCCGGCGCTGCTCGTCGCCGGCGGCGAGGGCATTGAGATTGAGCCGGCCCTGGAGGTCCTCGATGGTCACGGTGATGGTCGCGCCGCCCTCGTTTACCGGCGGGAGCTCGCCATACCAGGCGTCGCCGGCGCCGTCGGCGTCGTTGTCGCCGCGGTCGCGGGCGAGGATGTCGACGGCCACGGCCTCGGCGGCGAGGGCGTACTGCCACGCCTGGCCGTCGGCGACGACGTTCTGCGTGCGCCGGATCGCGAGGTGGCCCTGCCACAGCAGCGCGGTGGCCGCGGTGGCCGCCAGCGCGGTGATCAGCACCGCGGTGATCAGGGCGACGCCACGCTGCCGGTATCGGGATGCGCTCATGGCAGCAGGAACACCCGGCGTAGAATGCCGTATTGGGGGTGGCGCAGGCTCACGGCGACCGCGCGGGGCAGCACCGGCACGTCGGTGTCGGCGTTGGCCGGCGGCGGCCAGGTCGGCTGCCAGTCATCGAGCAGGAAGCGGAAGCCGACCTCGGTGACCCCGTCGAGGAGGACCGTCCGCGTGACCTGCGGCTCGTAGGGGCTGTCCATCATCGCGTAGCGCTCGCGCACCAGGGCGCCGTCGCGCACCGCGTAGGCGATGCGTTCGAAGTGGCTGCGTCGGCGTCCCAGCGGGTTGGGGCGGCCGCCGTGCACGAGCATGAGGGTATCGCCGTCGGCGTGCAGCGGCACCTGCGGGTCGCCGCGGCGGTCGCGGTAGCCCCGGAGCGGGGTGGCGCTGCGGAAATCCCGGGCCATGACGGTGAACGCCGTCTGCACCGAGGCCAGGCGGGCGGTCTCGGTATCGACGCGTTCCCGGGTGTCCATCACCGTCGCGAGCCCGCCGTAGGCGATCACTGAGACCACCGCGAAGATCGCCACTGCCACCAGCAGCTCGATCAGGGTGAAGCCGCCGCCCCGGTTCACGGCTGCAGCCCCGGATCGCGGAGCACGCCCTGCAGCGTCGTTACCGTGCGTTGCGGGTCGGCGGGGGCGGCCA
>NZ_WNXE01000167.1:0-5106 GCF_010993615.1 Arhodomonas sp. KWT
TTCGTCACCGTCAGCCACGAGATCGAGGGCGAGCGCGGCGGGCGCATCGACGAGGCCCAGGATATCGTCTACCGCGCGCCGGTGTCGGGCGGCGGGGCGGACACCGCCGGGAGCGACGACATGCCCGAGCCCGCGTGGCGGGCGACCTGGCGTCCGGACCCGGTGCTGCTCTTCCGCTACTCGGCGCTCACGTACAACAGCCACCGCATCCACTACGACCGGTCCTACTGCGCCGGCGTCGAGGGCTATCCGGGGCTGGTCGTCCACGGCCCGCTGATGGCGACGCTCATGCTCGACCTGGCCGTGCAGCAGCGCGGGACGCCGGTGCGCCGGTTCGAGTACCGCTCCCGCGCGCCGGTGTTCGACGACATGGCCTTCACCACCGCCGGCGTGCCCGAGGGCGACGGCACGCGCCTGTGGGTCACCCGTCCGGACGGGGCGCTGGCGCTGACCGGCCGGGTGGAATGACCGCGGAGACGGGGACAGGGCGGGCGTATCACGGCCTCACCGCCCCCGTCGCGAGCCGGGCTGTCAGACCGCCCGGCGGAAAGGGAGAGACGAGATGACGCAATGGCCCGGCTGGCGGTCGCTCCTGTTCGTGCCCGCCGACAACGAACGCCTGCTGGAGAAGGCGGGACGGCGTGGTGCCGACGCCTGCATCCTGGATCTGGAGGACGCCGTCGCCCCCGAGCGGCGGCCGGCGGCGCGGGCCGCGCTGCCCACGGCGATCGCACGGCTGGCGGCGGACGGCGTCGCGGTGCTGGTGCGTGTCAACGCCGGCACCCGGGAGCAGGTCCACGACCTGGAGGCCGCCGTCGGGGCGCCCCTCGCGGGTATCGTGCTGCCCAAGGTCGAGCACGCCCATGAGCTGGTGGTCACCGACGGCATCCTTACCGAGCTGGAGACGGAGCGGGGGCTCGAACCGGGCGGAGTGCCGGTGATCGGCATGATCGAGAGCGCGCGGGGGCTGCTGGCCGCGGGCGGGCTGGCCGCGGCCACGCCGCGTCTCGCGGCCCTGGCCCTGGGGCCTGAGGACCTGGCCCTGGACCTGGGCGGCACGCCCGGGGCGGCGCTGCTCACCGAGCCCGCCCGCCGCGTCGCCTGGGCGGCGCGGGCCGCGGGGATCGAGGCGATCGGCTTCCCCGGCTCCATCGCCAACTACACCGATACCGGGCGCCTGAGCGCCGAGCTGGAGACGGCACAGGGGCTCGGTTTCTCGGGGGCGCTGTGCATCCATCCCGCCCAGATCGGGCCCGTCCACGCGGCGTTCGCGGTCAGCGAGGCGGACCTGGACTGGGCGCGGCGCGTGGTCGATGCCGCCCCGGCGGACGGCGCGGTGTTCTCCGTGGACGGCCGGATGGTGGACCGCCCCGTACTCCTGCGCGCCCGGGCGTTGCTGGCCCGGGGCAGGCGCCAGCGGGGGCGATGACCGGCGTGCCCGCGCTCATGCCGGATGGGTGCCGTCCGGCAGGGTGACCACTGCCTCGACGCCGTCGGCACGGCCGGCGGCGGGGGAGTTCAGGGTCACCGAGGCCCCGGCGCCCTCGGCGATCGCCTCGACGATGGCGAGCCCGAGCCCGGTGCCGCCGGGCCGGGTCGTCCCCCGCCGGAAACGCGCCCGCAGTTGCCGGAGCGTGGCGGCGGGGATCACGGGCGAGTCGTTGATCACCCGCAGGCGCCGGGCGCCGTCCACCACCACCGCCACCGGGCTGTCCGTCGGGCTGTGATGCAGGGCGTTCTCGATGAGGTTGCGCAGCAGGATGGCGAAGCCGTCCGGGTCCAGCGCGCCGGCAAGTCGCACGCCGTCCGGTACCGTAAGTGTCACCCGATCGCCGCTGCCGGCGTGGCGGCTGAACTCGTCGACCACCAGGGCGAGCACGTCGTCGAGGGGCTGGAGCGTGTCGGCGGCGAAGACCCCGGCCTCGGCGCGGGCGAGCTGCATGAGCTTCTCGGAGACCCGGGCGAGGTGACGCAGGCCGGCCTCGATGTGCCGCGCGCGCTCGCGCACGGCCGGGTCGCCGGTGTCGGCGAGCAGCCGCTGGGTATGGCCCAGGGCCCCGGCGATGGGCGTGCGCAGCTCGTGGGCGCTGTTGGCGGTGAAGCTGCGTTCCGCCGCCAGTGCGTCACGCAGCCGTGCCATCAGGCGGTTGACGGCATCCGCCAGCGGACGGATCTCCGCGGGCAGGCCGCTCGCGGTCAGTGGGGCCAGATCGCCGGGGGCGCGGCGTTCGATCTCGCCGCGCAGCGAGAGCACCGGTGCTGTGGTCCGGCGCACCAGCCACCACACGCCGAGCAGGCTCAGCGGCACCAGGAACGGCAGCGGCAGGAGCAGGCTCAGCGTCGTCTCCATCGCCGCCTCGCGGCGGTGGGCGAGGGGCTCGGCGACCTGGATGAGCAGACCGGTGTCGGCGTCGCGCTCGGTGAACACCCGGTGCGACGCGGTGGTGACGAAACCGGGCCGCAACGGTGCGGGGAAGCCGGTGTCGCGGGCATTGCGGGAGCTCAGCACCACCCGGCCGGCGGCGTCGCGGACGCGGTAGGTGAGCAGCCCCTCGCCGGCGCCGACCGTCGTCGGTTCCCTGCCGGCCGGCCCCGCGGCCCCGAGCGCGAGCAGCCGGTGTGCGGCCTGTGCCAGGGACTCGTCATAGGCCTCGTTGAGCTCGTGACGAACCAGCACCCACGACAGTGCCGTGGCTACCAGCCACAGTGCGAGCACACCGGCGGTGAGCATCCCCGCCAGACGCCGGCGCAGGCTGAAGGCCCTGCCGTTCACGAGCGCACCATGCGGTAGCCGAGGCCTCGCTCCGTGGCGATCAGGCCTGCGCCGAGCTTCTTGCGCAGCCGGCTGATGTAGACCTCGATGGTGTTGCTTTCCACCTCGGCACCGAAGGCGTAGAGCCGGTCTTCGAGCTGGCCCCGCGAGAGCACGCGCCCGCGGTTGTGCGCCAGCGCCTCCAGCAGGGCCCACTCGCGCTGGGTCAGGCGTACCGGCTCGCCATCGCGGTGGACGGTCCGCGCGGCCTCATCGATCACGACCCCCGCCACCTCGATCCGCGGTCCGGCGTCGCCGGCGCTGCGCCGGCCCACGGCGAGCACGCGGGCGGAGAGTTCCGCGAGATCGAAGGGTTTCACCAGATAGTCGTCCGCGCCGGCCCGCAGGCCGCGGATTCGGTCCGATATCTGGTCCCGGGCGGTGAGGATGATCACCGCCAGCCGCTCGCCGCGCCCGCGCAGCTCGCCGAGCAGCGTGAGCCCGTCGCCGTCGGGCAGCATCAGGTCGAGCAGGCAGAGGTCGTAGGCCACCGCCGCCAGGGCGGGCCGGGCCCGGCAGAGGTGATCCACCCGGTCGACCGCGTGCCCGTCGGCGGCGAGCTGATCGACGACGGCGGTGCCCAGGCTCGCGTCGTCCTCCACCAGCAGTATGCGCATGGCCGCCCCCTTCGGTGTCCGGGCGCCGATTGTAACCCGGACACCGGCTTCACGATTCGTCACCGTCTTTCAGGATCCTGTCAGGTTGCGCCGGGATGATGGCCACCGTCATTCGGTGATTGAAGGAGCTTGAGTGATGAAGCGCGGACTTGTGCTTTCGATGGTGATGCTCGGTGTCGTGGCGGCCGGTGCGGCGCAGGCGGCGGACGGATGTGATGTGCCGAAGTCCGAGTGGCAGAGCCGGGATACCTTCCGGCAGGCGCTGATGGACAAGGGCTGGGAAGTGAAGAGCATCCGCACTGAGGATGGCTGCTACGAGGCGTACGCGTACGACGAGAACGGTGACCGGGTGGAGGCCTATTTCAACCCGAAGACGCTGGAGCCGGTGCGCGTAAAGGGAGAGGACTGAGGCGATGGGCGAGCGCACGATCCGTGTGTGGGACCCGGCAGTCCGGGTCTTCCACTGGGGGATGGTCACGGCGGTGACCGTGGCCTGGCTCACCGGTGACGAGTGGGGGGAAATCCACGAGTGGGCCGGCTATATCGTGGCCGGACTGATCGGCTTCCGGCTGCTCTGGGGGCTGGTCGGACCACGCTACGCCCGTTTCACCCAGTTCGTGCGCCCGCCCGCCACCGTGCTGCGCTATATCGTCGATATGGCATCCGGTCGTGAGCGTCGCCACCTCGGGCACAATCCGGCCGGGGCGGCGATGATCGTGGTGCTGCTGCTCGCGCTCGCGGGCACGGCGCTGACCGGCTGGATGTACACCCTGGACGCCTTCTGGGGGGTCGAGTGGGTCGAGGAGACTCACGCCTTCCTGGCGAATTCGCTGCTGGTGCTGATCGGTCTTCACGTCGCGGGCGTGGTCCTGGCCAGTGTTCGTCACGGTGAGAACCTGGCTCGCGCCATGGTTACCGGGCGCAAGCGCGAGCCGGCGGGAGAGGACGTCGGCTGAGCAGTCCACGGCCGCCGCGGACGGGGGGAAATCGTTATCATTAAGCACAGGTGTCTGATTCACTAAACATTTCACCTGTCTCCGCTGCTTGGCATAATGTCGGGCATGCGAATTGATTCACACACTTATCCTTCCCGGCTCGTCGCTCCCGGCGGGCACGGCCGGTGGGGGCTGCCTGCAGGTGCGCTCGCCGGCCCCGGGGTGGGCGGCGTGTGACGACGGGCCGACCCGCTGAGGGAGAGATATCCGGCGAGCATGCGCTGCGGCGGCGGCTTGCAGCTCTGGAGGGGTTCGTCGAGGCCGCCCCGGTGGGCCGTCTTCAGGTTACTGCGGAAGGTTCGGTCGCCGAGGCCAACCCCGCCGCAGCGCGATTGACGGGCGTCGACGAACCGGTTGGCCGGCATTTCGTGGCACTGCTCGATCCCGGCGCCGTGTGCTCTTCCGCGTTCGAGGCGGCGCTCGCCGGTGGCGAGGGTGTGCTGCGACTGTGTCTGCCCGTGCCCGGCGGCGTGCCGGGCCGGTGGCTGGTCGTGACCGTCCGGGCGCTGGAAGACGGGGCCGACGTGATGCTGGAGGCCCTGGACGAGCGGCGCGAGGCGGTGCAGCGCAGCCGTGCCGAACGGACGTATTTCCGGCAGAGTTTCCACCTCAACATTGCCCCGAAGCTGCTCATCGAGGCGGCGACGGGGCGTATCGCGGACGCCAACGACTCGGCCCTCGC
>NZ_WNXE01000168.1:0-5049 GCF_010993615.1 Arhodomonas sp. KWT
CCTGCGCACGCCGCTCATCCAGGCCGTCGGCGCATGGCCCACGCTCACCGCTGCCCGGGTCGCCTTCGAGAAGCTCGACCGCCTGACCCTCGCGGACTACGAACCGGGCTTTCCCGCACCGGCACCGGAGCCGGACTGGCAGGCGCTGGCCCTGCGCGGGGTGAGCTACCGCTACCCCGCCACGACCGGCGACGGCTTCGCCGTCGGGCCGATCGACCTGACCCTGCGCCGCGGCGAACAGGTCTTCCTGATCGGCGGCAACGGCAGCGGCAAATCCACCCTCGCACGCCTGCTCGTCGGGCTGGTCGAGCCCCACGAGGGCGCGCTGCAGGTCGACGGGCGCACGGTGACGGCGGCGCAGCGGCATGCCTACCGGGCCCGGTTCGCCAGCGTGTTCACGGACTTCCACCTGTTCGGCGAGCTCCTGGGTCCCGACGGCGCGGCGCCGGACGATGCCCTCGTGGCGGCGTGGACCGAGCACCTGGGGATGACGCATACCGGTGCGCTGGAGGACGGGCGGATCGCCAGCACCCGGCTGTCCCAGGGCCAGCGCAAGCGCCTGGCGCTGCTGCTCGCGATCGCGGAGTCCCGTGACGTGCTGCTGCTCGACGAGTGGGCCGCGGACCAGGACCCGGAGTTCCGGCGGGTGTTCTACCGCGAGGTCCTGCCGCGGCTGCGGGACATGGGCAAGACGGTGTTCGCGATCAGCCACGACGACCAGTACTTCCAGCATGCCGACCGGCTGCTGGAGATGCGCGACGGCCAGCTGGTGGAGCTCACCGGCGCCCAGCGCGAGGCGGCCAGCCGGGATGCCGTGGCCCGGCTGCAGCGCGGCGGCTGAGCGCCGCCGGGCGGCTCACAGCCGGCGCAGGCCCCACATGAAGTAGGCGCCGCCGAGCAGCGAGGCCACCAGCCCCGCCGGCACCTCCTGGGGGAAGAGCAGCTGCCGGCCCACCCAGTCCGCGAGGACCATGAGGGTCGCACCGCACAGCGCCGCCCCGGCGAGGTGGGCGCGGGCCCGGGCGAAACCCAGAAGCCGCGCCATGTGCGGGGCGAGCAGACCGACGAAGCTCAGCGGCCCCACCACCAGCGTCGCGCAGGCCGTGAGCCCGGCCACGAGCAACAGCAGCACCAGCCGTGCGCGGCGCACGCCCACGCCCAGCGCCTGCGCCGTCGACGCCCCCAGGGGCAGCAGCTCCAGCCAGCGCACCAGCGGCCAGCTCGCCAGCCCCAGCGCCCCGGCCAGTACGGCCACGGTGACCGCGCCGGTGAGGTCGACGTAGTAGGTCGAGCCGGACAGCCACGCCAGCACCCGCTGGCCACGCGGGTCGCCGCCGGCCAGGACGATGCCGCGCACGGCATCGAACAGTGCCGTGACCGCCACGCCGCTGAGCAGCAGCCGGTCCGGGCGCAGGCCGCTGCGGTGGTTGAGCGCGATCAGCGCCGCGAGCACCGCGAGCGCACCGAGGGTGCCCACCGCCACCAGCGTCACCCCGCCGGGGGCGGGCAGCAGGAAGATCGCCGCCATCAGCGCAATGGCGCTGCCACCGCTGATACCCAGCACCTCCGGGCTCGCCATCGGGTTGGCGGTGATGCGCTGGATCAACGTACCGGCAACAGCGAGCATCACCCCGCTCGCCGCAGCGGCGATGACCCGTGGTGCCCGCCACTGGAGCACCCCCCAGTCGAACGGCGCCGTCCACGCCCAGCCCCCGGTGGCACGGCCCAGATACAGCGCGAGCACGAGGCCCGCCGCCAGTAGGAGGACGATCACCGCCGCGAGCCGGGCGGGGGCCGGATGCCGGCGGCCGATCCCGTGACCGCCGGCCGCGGCCGTGCCGCCGCCCAGACGCAGCCGCGGGATGAGCCAGAGCAGCAGCGGGGCGCCCAGCGCCGCGGTGGTCGATCCCGTCGGGATGAGGGTGGGCAGCACCCCCGCGAAACGCTGGAGCAGCAGGTCCGTGGTCGCCAGCAGCAGCGCCCCGATCAGGGTCGACCAGACCAGGCGCTGACCGAGCCGGCGCGCCCCGGCGAGGTAGGCGAGGTTCGGGGCGGCCAGGCCGACGAAACCGATGATCCCCACCGTGGCGACCACGCTGGCGGTGAGAAACACCGCCAGCGCCAGGCCAGCGAGACGCAGGCGCCGCAGCGGAATGCCGAGGCTGCGCACGCTGGCGTCGTCCAGTGCGAGCACCGTCAGCGGGCGCAGCAGCAGCCACGCCAGCGCGCCACCGAGGATCAGCCGCGGGGCCAGGAAGGCCGCCCCGCCCCAGCCGGTCTGCGCCAGCGAGCCCGCGCCCCAGATCAGCAGGCCCTTGAGGGCCTCCTGGTGGAAGAGCAGCAGCACCATGCCGAGGGCGCCGAAATAGAGATTCACCACCAGTCCGGCAAGCACCACCACCACCGGTGCCAGCGCCTGGCGCCAGGCCAGGGCGAACACCAGTGCCATGGACAGGCCGCCACCGGCCACCGCCACCCACTCGCGCCCCGCCCCCAGGAGCCCGGGCGCCGTGAGGGTCGCGACCATCAACGCGAGGTTCGCGCCGCTGGCCACACCGAGGGTGGTCGGCGCCGCGATGGGATTACGCAGGATCTGCTGCATGAGCACGCCGGCGAGCGCCAGCGCGCCGCCGGCGAGCAGCGCAGTCGCCAGACGCGGCCACCAGGCGAAGAACAGCGCGAGGGACGCCTGGTCCGCGCCCGGCCCGGCGGCGAGGACCGAGACCCCCTCGGCAATACCGCCGCCGGCGTGGAGCCCGGCGAACGCCAGGACGAGCAGGGCCAACGCGAACAGCCCGCAGGCACGTGCCGGCGTCATCAGTGCGCGTCCTCCCGCTGTCGGTCGTCCAGGGCGTCGACGAGGTGCAGGGCAAAGCGACGCGCCGAGGGCAGCGCGCCGAAGCTCCACACCGGCGGCAGGCGGACCACGTCGCCGCGGGTCACGCTGGGCAGCGACTGCCACAGGCCGTTGTCCGCCAGCGTCCGCTCCACCCCGGCCGGGAACGGCTCGATCACGACGATCCGGGCGTCGATCCCGGCCAGCGCCTCCAGGCCGACCAGCGAAAAGCCCCAGTAGTTGGTCGGGCCCGACCACGCGTTGCGCAGCCCCAGCCGGTCGAGCACCACCTGGTACAGGCCGTTCTCCCCGAACACCCGCACATGGCGGGCATCCATGAACTGCACCATCAGCAGCGGCCGCACGTCCCGCCCCGCGATCCGCCCGCGGCAGTCGGCGAACACCTCGCGGGTGCGGCGGATCAGCCGCTCCGCCGCCGCCTCGCGGTCCACCAGGGTGCCGAGCCGGCGGGTCAGCGCGAGCATCTGCTCCCAGGTGTCGCTATCCGGGGTGTAGAGCGCGAACTCGCTCACCGGCGCGATACGCTCGAGCCGCGGTGTCAGCGAGGTGAACATGCGCGATATGAGGATGCGGTCCGGCGCCAGCCGGGCGAGGCGTTCCATGTTCGGCTGCATGCGCAGCCCCAGGTCCGCCACCGAGTCCGGCAGACGCGGCTTGCCCACCCACGCCCGGTAGGCATCCACCTGAGCCACCGCGAGGGGCGTGACACCGAGGCCGAGGAGCGTCTCCGCGAGGGTCCAGTCTACCGTCGCCACCGCCGGGGGCGCGGCGCGGCCACGCCCGGGCACGAGGGCAACGATCACGGCGAGCAGCATCAGCGCGGCGGTGGCACGCAGCGGACGATCGGCCATGGGCTCCACGGACGCTCGGGGTGGGCGGCCCGGTGACCACGGATGCGCCTGGCACCGGCCACCGGATGGAGCCGGCATTCTATGGTAAACGGGAATTATTCGCAAAATGGAATGACAGGGGCCATCGCAACGTCACGGCAAGCACCGGCCGGTAGGTCGGGCACATGCGTTTCCTGCCCGGGCGGCGCCCCCGCAACCGCCATTCCCGCCCCGGCGATTGCCGGCTGCCTGCGGGCAACCGATCCACACCAGAAGCGGTCCGCGTAGGTCGTGCACCGTAAGGTGTGCGACGTCTCGATGGTTTGCGCGGGGATGTCGCACACGGCCAGAGGCCGTGCACGACCTACGCGTCTATGGAATCCACCGTCGAGAACACGCGGCCGGTTGCTTCGGGCAGCCGACCGTAGCGGGATATCCCACGGGATGCGGCACAACGTCGCGGGAAACGTCGGGCATGTGCGTCATATGGCCGGAAGGCGGCCCCCGCGACCGCCGTTCCCGACCCGGCGGTGTCGGTCGCCTTCGCGCAGCGGAACGACCGTGGATACCGTCCCGCGAGTCACGCGAGTTGCGGGGCACACGGTGTCTGGTCCTTGATGACGCCGAAGCAGATCGGGACGGGCTTGCACATGGCCGGCGCAGGCGCTGGCAGAACGCGCGCACATCGGGGTCGTAAGGGCGGAAGCTCGAGGCAGTCGACGTTGCCGGCACCGCAGGACGGGATGCTGGCTGCCAGGAGCCGCCAACCCACGGGAACTCGCGTAGGTCGTGCGCCGCAGGCGTGCGACATTCCGGCGCGGTCATTGAAGATGTCGCACACGGCCCGCGGCCGTGCACGACCTACCGGTCTGCCTGGAGCGGCCAACCCGGGCGGCCTGTCACCGCCCGGGATTCCTGCCGCAGGTCGGCTGCTCGAAGGCAACCGACAATTCCCCACCGAGGCCGGTGCGATCGCGGACATGCACTGGCCAGTGACCGACACGGGGCGACTCGTGCGTCCTGCTCAGCCCCGCGATCCGTCCGGGCACGGTGCGATCAACCATAAAAACGCCCCGGGACCGAGCGGTCCCGGGGCGTGGTCACGGGCAGGTCATGCCTGCCGCGGTATCAGGAGATCTTGGTGAACTCCGGATAGGCCTCGAGACCGCACTCACCGATGTCGACGCCCTCGGTCTCCTCCTCCTCGGAGACCCGGATACCGCACACCGCCTTGAGGATGGCCCAGACGATGAGGCTGGTCACGAACACCCACACGAAGATGGTGAGCGCACCGACGATCTGGCCGACGAAGGTCGCCCCGTCGTTGGTGATCGGCACGATCAGCAGGCCGAAGACGCCGAC
>NZ_WNXE01000169.1:0-1744 GCF_010993615.1 Arhodomonas sp. KWT
ACCGCGTGCCGCGAGAAGGCGGACACCCCGACGTGATGGTTGATGGTCTCGCCGTTGCGGGAGATGCGCTTCCCGCCACCGATCAGCGAACCCCTGCCGGCGGCGGCCGCGGCCGGCTCACACAGCGCGGGACGCCCCTCGGCGCAGGGCACGCAATGACCGCAGGAGGGGGCGAAGATCAGCACCACGTGGTCCCCGGGCTGGAATCGGGTGACGTTGGGGCCGACCGACTCGACCACCGCCGAGGCCTCGTGCCCGAGGGCAACGGGCATGTCACGGGGGCGGTCGCCGTTGATGACCGAGAGGTCCGAGTGACACAGCCCGGCGGCCGCCATCCGCACCACCATTTCGCCGGATCCCGGCTCGTCGAGTTCCGCCTCGACGATCTCCAGCGGCCGGGAATCGGTGTACGGCCGGCGTGCCCCCATCTCACGCAGCAGCGCAATTTCGGTCTTCATCGGACGGTTCTCCTCTATCGATTGTTATCGCGTCGACCATCCCGCACCGGTCGACAGGGTGTCACGTTGTCCTGTTGATCCGTTCGCCATGCGTACACGACGTCATCTGTGCCGGAGCATACACCGCCCGGCCTGCCGGATGGGAAACCCCTGGTGGCGTTGGCCCTGCCCCCCGGAGACGCCGGCGGTGGACAGCACGGCGAAAAACGCGCATCGCGCCTTATCGGGAAGAGATCACGGACGATGCGCAGGAGGCAGGCGCAGTCGCGGCCACTGTCGGCGACGGGGTTGTCCACGTCCGCGGGTACGCCGGCATCAGGGCCGTGTACAACATCCACTCGCAAATCCACCGGAACGCTGCACGCCTGCGGCGCACAACCGACGCGGGGCCGTTCCGGCCCGTGGGGGGGGGCAGTGTCGGGCGTTCGCGTGGACCTGGCACCGCAGGCGAGCGACGGACATCCCGCCGGGCGGCGGACATACCAACCACGACCGCCGCTGTCGGTTGCCTTCGAGCAACCGACCTACCCGTGCTCACGGCGATTCGACCTCTGCCGTAGTCCGGCCGCGCCAGGCAGCCGATATCCCCATCAAACCCGACGTCGACCCGCTGCCCGAAGGCAACCAACAGTCGCCGGGGGACATGACGGTTGCGGGGCGTCACCGGCCGGCGGGTGGTCCAGGATCAACCTCTGCCGTAGGTCGGCCGCTCCTGGCAGCCGACATCCATCAAACCGGAAGTCGACCCGTTGCCCCTCGGCAACCGACCACCGCCAGGAGAAAATGACGGTTGCCTGGAGCGACCGCCCTACCCGGACTCATGGCTGTGCAGCGACGTCCACCTGCCCGGGGCTGACCCACAACGGCGTCTCTCCGGGCCGGTGGCTGGCGGCAATGACCGACGCTGCCCGCCGCTTTGCGATGAACCAAAAAAAACCCCGATCCGGAGACCGGGGTTGTTGCTAGCCGGGGAATGCATCGCAACAGACAGAAGGGTTGTATCAACCATGACTGCGGGTCACTGAAGACGGGGAGCCTGTCACGACCCGCAGTGGCCAGAGGCCGTAATCGACGTTACGCTTAGCACACTATCGGTGCAACGCATTCCACTTATAAGTGATATTCATTCAATGAATTTCAGGGGAATGGATCTCAACCTCCTGGTCGTCTTCGACGCCGTGCTCCATGAGGGCAGCATCACCCGTGCGGCAGCACGCCTGGAGATGAGCCAGCCCGCGACCAGCAACGCACTCAACCGCCTGCGCGAGCTCTTCCATGACCCGGCT
>NZ_WNXE01000169.1:1839-4984 GCF_010993615.1 Arhodomonas sp. KWT
ACCTCTCCCGCACGGTCGCCGCGGTGGTCCCGAGCTTCCTGTCCGTGGCCCCCATCGTGGCCGCCACCGACCTCGTCGCCACGATACCCTGGCGCGCCGCGCAGGCGTTTGCCGGAATGGGCGGACTGCGGCTGCTGCCACCGCCGCTGTCCCTCAAGGAGGCGCCGGTCAGCCAGTACTGGCACGCCAACACCGAAACCGACCAGGCGAGCCAGTGGCTGCGGCGCACCGTGCGCACCATCTGCCAGCAACTCTAGGATCCACCCGTCAGTCATGAGCGACGCCTACAGCACCCGCGGCCTCGTCACGGCCTATACCGGACTCGTCCTCACCGCCGCCTTCTGGGCGGGCAACGCCGTGGTCGCCCGCGGCGTGGTGGACACCATCCCGCCCCTGGCGCTGGCGTTCTGGCGCTGGGTGCTGGCTCTGGTGATCGTCCTGCCCTTCGGCCTGCGCCCGCTGCGCCGGGAGTGGCCGGTGGTACGCGCACACTGGCGCGCCATGCTGCCCATCGCCGCGCTCAGCGTGGGGGCGTTCAACACCCTGCTCTACCTCGCCGCGACCACCACCACGGCGGTGAACATCGCGCTGCTCAACTCCACGCTGCCCATCATCGTGGCCCTGCTCGCCTGGGTACTCCTTGGCGCGCGCATGCGCGGGGGCCAGGCGGCCGGCATCGCCGCCGCGCTGTGCGGCATCCTGATCGTGATCACCCAGGGCAACCCGGCAAGGCTGCTCGACCTGGACTTCCAGCCCGGCGACCTGCTCATGGTCGCGGCGGTCTCCTGCTGGGGGCTGTTCTCCGTGCTCATGCGCCGCCACCCCGTGCCGGTCTCGGCGCGCACCTTCCTCACCGCGCAGATCCTCTTCGGCGTGCCCGTGATCCTGCCGTTCTACCTGCTGGAGCTCGCCCTCGGCGGCGGCTTTGCCATGCGCCCGGCACTGGCACTGCCGTTCCTCTACGTCGCGATCTTTCCGGGGCTCATCGCGTTCTCGTGCTGGAACCTGGGCGTACGCCGCGTCGGCCCGTCGAACTCGGCGATGTTCCTCTACCTCATTCCGGTATTCGCGGCCGGGCTTTCCTGGCTGTTCCTCGGCGAGGGGCTAGCGGCATTCCACGGTGTCGGCGGCGCGTTCATCCTCGTCGGCCTCTACCTCGCCACACGTACGCCCACCGAAGACTGAACTGACTCCGGGCACCGGCACCGCCGGCCACGACATACCGGTGTGAACCTCGCCCCGGCCGACGAGACGGGCTGGCGCGCTGAAGAGCGACAGTGCCGCCGGGCCGGCGCGTAGTATGCTTCAGGGATGAGGCGCGACGCCCGGCGGCGGCGCTGTGGACGGGCACCGGCCCGTGGCGGGGACGGAGGGCGAAGAACGCATGTACGAGGCCGCCTACGGACTTCACGGCCGCGCGTTCGCGCTGCCTCCCGATCCGGGCTTCCTCTTCCTGGGCCGGGCCCACCGCGAGGCCCTCGCGCACCTGGTCTACGGCGTGCGCGAACGCACCGGTTTCGTGCTGCTCACCGGCGAGGTCGGCACCGGCAAGACCCTGCTCGCCCGCGCCCTGCTGGAGCGGTTGCCGGGGGACGTGGACACCGCCTGGCTGTACCGCCCGGCGGAGTCGACCGAGGGCTTCGTCGCCGCGGTGCTGCGCGAACTCGGTGAAACGCCTGAGCCAGACGCGGACGCGACCGCACTGGTTGCCCAGCTCAACCGCCGGCTGCTCGACGCCCACGCCCGGGGGCGCACCACGGTACTGCTGGTTGACGAGGCACAGACGCTGCCGGCAGCAGTGCTGGAGCAACTGCGGCTTCTCACCAACCTGGAAACCCGCCACGAGAAGCTCCTGCAGATCCTGCTCGTGGGGCAGCCCGAGCTGGCCGCGACCCTCGCGCGAACGGACATGCGCCAGGTCGCGCAGCGCATCACCGCACGCTACCACCTCCGCTCCTTCGAGCGCGGCGAGACCCGCGCCTACGTCCGCCACCGCCTCAGCGCCGCCGGCGGCGATCCCGGCCTGTTCACGGAGGGCGCCGTGCGCGCCCTGCACGAGGCGAGCGGGGGCATTCCCCGGCTGATCAACGTGATCGCCGACCGTGCCCTGCTCGGCGGCTATGCCCGGGGGCGGCGGCGCATCGGCCGGGGGCTCGTGCGCCAGGCCGCCCTGGAGCTCGGCCACGAGCACGACAGTGCCTGGCAGTGGCCCGCCGCGGCCATCGCCACCGTACTCGCGTCGGTCGCCGTGGTGTGGCCGTTCCTCGCCCATGACCGGGAACACGCCCCGCCCCGCCTGGAGGACCCGGCGAAGGTTGTCGCCACAGCGGCCTACACCCGTGCCGATGACGCGGTGAACGCGCTACTCGCGCGCATGGGCATCGCCGCGGACCGGGGCGACGGCGGCGGCCCGGCGGGATGCGCCCGGGCCCGGCTGGCCGGCTACGCCTGCCTGCACTTCGCCGCGGACTGGCCGGCGCTCGCCCGGCTCCGCCGTCCGGCCCTGCTGGAGCTGCACGAGGACGGCCGCGCCGGCAGCGTCCTCGCCGAGGGCGTCACCTCCGCCGGCGCGACACTCCGCCGGGGCAACACCACGCACCCCGCCTCACGCACGGCACTGCTGCCGCTGTGGACCGGTGACGCCCTGGTGGTCTGGCGCCCGCCCGGGCTTACCCCGCTGCCGGCGGGCCCCGGCGACGACGGCGAGTCCGTACGCTGGCTGCGCGGACGGCTGCACACCCCGGCACCGCCGGACCTGGCCACGCGCTTCGATCCGGCACTGGCGGCGCAGCTGCGTGACTACCAGCACCAGCTCGGGCTGCCCGTCACCGGGCGGCTGGATGCGGTGACCCTGTTCTACCTGCGCGAAACCGAGAGCGGGGAGGGCTGAATGTCCTATATCCTGGATGCCCTTCGGCGCTCCGAGTCCGAACGGCACGGCGACGGGCCGGGGGGCCACACACCGCCGCCACCCGTGCGCCCCCGCCGGCCGGCTGTAACGCCCGTGCTGGCCACCACCGCGGCGGGGATCGTCGCGCTGGCCATCGCGGCCTATCTGGCAACCCGCCCCACCCCGGCACCGGTCCCACCGGTGACCGGCCCGGTCGGCGAGTCGCTGCTGGCGGATGCGGCCGTGGACGGGCGG